>JAJWAL010000112.1:0-9987 GCA_021618535.1 Segatella copri
TGGAGCGCATGGGATATGGCAACCAGCCATACATGGTTTACAAGCATGAGGACATTGACCGTCATCACATGCACATCGTGACCATCCGAGTGGATGAAAACGGCAAATGCTTGGACAGTCGATATAATTACCACAGGAGCAAGGCTATCACTCGTGACTTGGAGGAGAAGTACAATCTCCACAAGGCGGACCGCAAGCAACGCCAGGCAGACAATCCACTCCGCAAGGTGGATGCAAGCCAAGGCAATGTGAAGAAGCAGGTTGCCAACACCGTAAAATCTCTCTGCGCTACCTACAGGTTCCAGTCCTTAGGCGAGTACCGTGCACTTCTTTCCTTATATAATATATCCTTGGAGGAGGTCAGAGGCGAAGTTGGCGGTCGTGAGTATCATGGTTTTGTCTATTCTGCCACGGACGGACAGGGTAATAAGGTTGGAAATCCTTTCAAGGCTTCCAAGATTGACAGGTCTGTCGGTGCGGAGGCGATAGAAAAGCGGTTCGCTTATTCTGCCAAGAAGTTCAAGGAGGACAAGAAACTCTCCGAGATGACCCGTCATAGCGTGGAAGCTGTCTTGAAGCAGACGTACCATAAGGATAAGTTTGTTGAACTGCTGAAAGCAAAGGGCATTGATGTTGTTTTCCGCCATACAGCTGACGGCCGTATCTACGGAGCAACATTTATTGACCACCGCACTCAAAGCGTGTTCAATGGTTCACGGCTTGGAAAGAATCTTTCTGCCAATGCCATGCAGGAGCATTTCACCTTACCTTACGAGAATGAGCAGCCGATACCACTTACCATTCCAAAGGAAGATGGTGCAATCTCAGAACAAGAGCGTCACGATTCTGGCTTGTTCGATGAATACGGCAGCGGTCTTGGACTTATGGCAGGGAATGGTTCTTCCAACGAGGCACAGGAAGCAGCATTCGATAGAGAGTTACGCAGAAAGAAAAAGAAGCGAAAAGGGAGAAACCTTTAATCGTATTATCAAGGTATAACTTCAAAACAGAAAAAACAATGGCACAAGAAGACGATTTGAGAGCATTGGGAAAAATCATGGATTTTCTCCGTGCCGTGAGTATAATACTCGCAATTATGAATGTATATTGGTATTGCTACGAGGCAATGCGTATGTGGGGAGTGACAATCGGAGTTGTTGACAGAATCCTTATCAACTTCAACCGTACAGGCGGTTTATTCCATTCCATTCTCTACACCAAGCTGTTTTCGCTTCTTCTCCTGGCGCTCTCATGTCTGGGAACCAAGGGCGTGAAAGCAGAAAAGATGAGTTGGAACAGGATTTTTACGGTTCTTGCAGTTGGCTTCTGTCTGTTCTTTCTCAACTGGTGGATATTATTGTTGCCTATATCTCATTTGGGCAATGCCACGCTGTACATCTTTACAATGACAGCGGGTTATATCTGCCTGTTAATGGGCGGACTCTGGATGAGCAGACTCTTGAAACACAACCTCATGGAGGATGTCTTCAATAATGAGAACGAGAGTTTCATGCAGGAGACTAAACTCATGGAGAACGAGTATTCCGTCAATCTGCCAACACGATTCTATTACAAGAAGAAATGGCAGAGAGGATGGATCAACGTGGTCAATCCGTTCCGAGCGACCATCGTGTTAGGTACACCGGGTAGTGGTAAATCCTTTGCTGTAGTGAACAACTACATCAAACAGCAGATAGAGAAGGGGTATTCAATGTATATCTATGATTTCAAGTTTCCCGACCTTTCGACGATTGCCTACAATCACATGATGAACCATCAGAATGGATATAAGGTCAAGCCCCAGTTCTATGTCATCAACTTTGACGATCCTCGCAGAAGTCATCGCTGCAATCCGATTCACCCGGATTTCATGAGTGATATTTCCGATGCTTACGAAAGTGCATATACAATAATGCTCAACCTCAATAAGACGTGGGTTCAGAAGCAGGGCGACTTCTTTGTGGAAAGTCCGATTATCCTCTTTGCAGCTATCATCTGGTATTTGCGCATCTATAAAAACGGAAAGTATTGTACCTTTCCCCATGCCATCGAATTGCTTAACCGCAGATACGAGGATGTCTTTCCGATTCTGACGAGCTATCCCGAACTTGAAAATTACCTTTCTCCATTCATGGATGCATGGCAAGGTGGGGCAATGGAGCAGTTGGCGGGGCAGATTGCAAGCGCAAAGATTCCGCTGTCACGAATGATCTCACCACAACTCTATTGGGTGATGTCCGCAAGCGAGTTTACACTCGACATCAACAATCCCGAAGAACCGAAGATTCTATGTGTTGGCAACAATCCCGACCGTCAGAACATTTATGGTGCTGCACTCGGCTTGTACAACAGCCGCATCGTGAAACTCATCAACAAGAAGGGACAACTCAAATCATCCGTTATCATTGACGAGTTACCAACCATCTATTTCAAAGGCTTGGATAATCTGATTGCTACGGCAAGAAGCAACAAGGTTGCCGTCTGCTTGGGCTTTCAGGACTTCTCACAGTTGGTCCGTGATTATGGGGATAAGGAGGCAAAGGTGGTTATCAATACCGTTGGTAATATCTTCAGCGGACAGGTTGTTGGCGAGACCGCCAAGACTTTATCCGAGCGTTTCGGCAAGGTGCTCCAAAAGCGCCAGTCTATTTCCATCAACCGTCAGGATGTCTCTACATCCATCAATACCCAGATGGACAGTCTCATTCCGCCGAGCAAGATTAGCGGACTCACCCAAGGTATGTTTGTCGGCTCTGTTTCCGACAACTTCACCGAGCGCATAGAGCAGAAGATCTTCCATGCCGAGATTGTCGTTGACACCGACAAAGTAAAGCGAGAGGAAAGCCATTATCAGCCTATCCCTATCATTAACGATTTCAAGGATACCAATGGCAACGACTGCATGAAGCAAGCTATTCAGGACAATTACAACCAAATCAAGGAGGATGTCAAGCTGATTGTCAAGGACGAGCTGGAGCGCATCGCTGGTGACGAAAACTTGAAGCATTTGATACAGAAATAGGAAAAGAAAAGGCAGTGGCGATTTATTCCACTGCCTTTTCTTTACTATTTCAATAATGTCTTGCCTTTTTCTGTAAGCATATATTTCTGTTTTGGATGTTTCGGATTTTCAGGATATAGTTGTTCAACATAGCCTTCTTCCATTGCAGGATATAGATATTTATCAAGGAAATATGTCTTGTCTTTCAACTTTATACATTCCATTATCTCCTTGGCGGCCATCATGTTATCTCTTATTACAGCAATTACTTTCATTAACTGTGGGGTAACTGTGGGGTAACTGTGGGGTAACTGTGGGGTAACTACCACACTGTTCCTGTTGTATTTGAATACGACCCACACAAAATTGCCATCAGTATTGAATTCTGGAGCAGGCAAGCCTACACGTTTGCATTCATCGACCATTGTACCTATTCCACGTCCCCAACTCTCCAATATCTTGCTCTTATAGAGTACGTTGGCGATAATTGGATTCTGTGGTTTGGAGTCATGTTCCTGCATAAGACGTTCTATAGGCAAGTCGGCAGGAAAAGATCCCGTATTTCGTATTTCAACACGGTCATCGTAGATAGCGATGCTTACAGAGCTACCCGGTTGATGATACGAGCGATGGCAAAGTGAGTTGATGCAGCTCTCTCTTAAAGCCTTGTACGGAATGCTCAACTCTTCCTCACGATAAAGACCGTTTATCTTACCAGACAGTGAGAGATGCTTAAAGAAAAATGCCATTGAGGCATCAAGCAATTCGTAAATGTTACCTTCCGCACGTTGGTTGTCTATAAACTCTTCTTTTGTTGTTCCTTTGAAACGAGCCATACGCACAAGACATTGTGGGTATCCATACAAATCCTTGCCAAACAACACGGCGGCTGCATTGTTCAGTTTACCATCATGGAACAAGCCGAACTTTTTCAAGATTACAGGTATCTCCTCGCGAATAGTTGTTTCTGGAAGTCTTCCGTTTCGTATTCCCTCACGGACAGCACCGAGAATGGCATTCTCATCCAAGTTACTTATCTCCAAATCAGAGTTAATCATTGCCTCCCACCCATATTTGCCGCCTCTTTCCATTAAGAGATGGTTATACCGTTCCTGTGGCATAAAGGTTGTGGTACTTTCAATGCGCATATAAGCCCTTCCCTTATAAGTGAAAGGACGCATGAATCGTTGACATTCCGCATGAATGGCTATCACATATTTGTCAGTCTCAAGAATAGGAACATACGAGATTTCCAACTCTACAAAAGGCTCAATTCTATTGACCGCCTCAGCAATAGAGCGTTTAGTATTGTCAGATACCTCTTGACCTATAATTTTACCATTATCCTTTACACCATAAAGAATAGTACCACCTTCACAGTTGAGAAACGCACATAGAGTCTCCATCGAACGGTCTAATTGACCTGTCGATTCCTTAAACTCCAAATTGTTGCTTTCCTTTAAGGAAGCAAGTTTTTCTATATCTTGATAATTCATACTTGTTGCAATTTTTTACGAACCCATGCTGGAGCCAGCAAAATGTCTTTTTGAAAATCTCCCGTTGGGACATTTTTCAAATGACTTTTGATGATGTTCATCTGTAGTTCTGTTATATTTTCATCACCGATTTCACGGAGAGCCATTACTATCAACAGCATAAGCTTTGATCGATAAGCAAATGTTCTCATCTCAGATGTATGCTTGAAAAGGATTCCGTTACCTTTGCCTACAGAAACCTTGCGAGAAGACCCATCTGTAAAGAACACCACATTTGCCGGTACTTGTTTTGACAGTCCTAATACATTCAACACATACGCACCTGTCGGAACAATTCTAACTTTATCACGTTTAGCAATGCCATTGGCAATGTCTTCAATGGATGGCGGTACAACTCCGCTTCCCCATTTTGTGTCAATCTTTGGATAGCAATAGATGCCTTGTGCCACTCTTATTATGTCTCCATCTTTGCACAAACGCACCAAGGCTGACCTTATTGCATCGGATGATGCCATTTGAGCGAATGAATCGGGAAAGAACAATGTTCCCCGTTTGGAAGACGTTATTTTCCTTTTTATCTCGTTATAAGCGCTATTCGTTGCCATTCCTCTTTATTTTGCCACAAAACTACAATATTTTTGTGGCAACACCAAAAGTTTTTAATCTTTTTCAGAAATAACATAAGAAACACCTCAATTATCGTCTCATTCTTTCCAATTCATCATCCTTTCGCATTTTGTCGTTCAACTTCTCCTGCATTCTGTCAAGGAAGTAAGTACGGCTATAGTTCTTGCGTCTTCTGATGTCGGTGTAGAAACGATAGCAGTCCTTGGCTTTGATGCCGAAGAACTGGTACATGGCTTGCGCCTAGTCCTTGAATTTCACATCGCCATCGTTCACGCTTCCCATTACGCAGATGCCATATACCATTTCTACAAGGTCAACGGCATTGCCAGTCCATTTTACTAATGGCTTTGATTCTGATGATACTGGCGGAGAGGCTTCTGAAGTGGATGTGGTCACATGAAGATGATATGTTGCTGCCACATGCTCTTGCATTCTGCGGACAAATGCAATAGCCTTGCGCACATACAAGCCTACGGTTCCCAAACAATCCTTTATATGGGGCATTGACAGATGAAAGTCAAGCTCGGTTTCTGCGTATGACAGTGCAAAGACCGCTTGCTTCACGTTGGTGCTGCATAAATCAACCACAACCTTGATAAACTCACGATATGAGTTCTCCAAAGCGTTACCACCTTTGTTCTTATGACCTGCATTCAGCAAGTTGAAAAAATCAGTCTCTATCAATATGTTGTATTCCATGTTGCTGTCTCTTTTATGGGTTTGTACTAATTTGATGTATTCTTGCGCACACCATTTATTAGTCCAATACCTATGCCATTCCAAGACAAACTAAACAATAGGATGATGATATTTCCTGATAATCAGCAACTTTATCAAGAGAATAAGATTTTCACGAGGAAATTGCAAGCAGAAATAGTGTAAGGAAAACCGGACACTCGTCCAATCTTCCTTACACGGTTCCTATACCATTACAACTTATTAGTAGGAATACCATACTCTTTCATACGGGCATAGAATGTAGTATGGCTCATTTCCAACATTTTTGCCGCATCACGCTTGATGCCATTGCATTGCTTCAAAGCCCACAAGATACGCTCTCGATTGATCTTGCGTTCTTGTTCATCAAAGTCCAAAGCCTCTTCTGTCAATGTCGATTGTGACAACTGCAAGTCCTCGACATCTATTATCTCATTCTCGCATAACAGCATAGCTCGCATGATACATGATTTCAACTCACGCACATTACCTGGCCATGTATGGCTTACAAGTGCCCTTTGCGCTTCCTTACTGATACATTTTATTTCTTTGTCCGTATGCCTATCATATAGTTTCAGAAAGAAGTTAGCTAATGGCATAATATCTTCCTTGCAATCTCGCAATCGTGGAATCTCAATAACCGCTTCGTGAAGTCGATAATACAGGTCGCTTCTGAATCGTCCTTCCCGAACTGCCTCTTGCAGGTTTTCGTTGGTGGCGGCAATAATGCGCACATCAGCCACTTTATCTTTTGTAGCTCCCAATGGTCGGTAGCTCTTGGATTGCAACACACGCAGCAGCATCGCCTGTACGTCTTTCGGCAGGTTGCCTATCTCGTCCAAGAACAGCGTACCTCCAGCAGCCAATTCAAAGTAACCTTTTCTTGCTGCGTCTGCACTTGTGAATGCTCCTTTCTCATGTCCGAAGAGAGCGGAAACGGCAAGTTCCGCAGAAAGCGTACCGCAATCTACTACTTCAAAAGGCTTGTCGGCTCTTTTGCTTTGCAGATGTATCTTTTCCGCTATATGTTCTTTGCCTGTTCCGTTGTCTCCCAATATCATAACAGCCATGTCGCTTTTGGCAAACAATTCTGCCATTTTGTATATACGGCGAAACTTCTCACTTTTGCGGTAAACAATCTTGTTATTCAACTCTACGAGTCGTTTCTGCTTGTCTATGATTTCTTCCAAACGTTCATAAACTACATCAAGCAACAATTTCTTCGGTATATAGTCTTCTGCTCCCAATTTCATAGTCCTCACGGCACTCATGCTTTCATCGTAAGATGTCATGATAATAAATGGATTCTGATAGCCGTTACTACGCATCCATTCCAACAGGTCGATACCGTTATCATTCCCCAAGCGCATATCCGAAATGACAACATCCCATTCAGAGGATTCCCTCACAGCTTTCAGACCATCTCTGTAATTGTAGCATAAGATTGTTTTCCATCCCTTCGCTTCCAACTTCTTGCCCAACATATTGCAAAATGTAGGGCTGTCTTCAATGATTATTACTTTCTTCATGCTGTTACCTCCTCAATTTTCTTTTGTGCGGCTTTGATGATTGCCTCACCATGTGCGAAAACATCCTCAACCGCTTGGTTGATAACGTCGTCTGATGATGTAGAATCTTCAATCAGGTCAAAGAGATGGTTCAAAGACTCGTCAGATTGTACCATCATCCACGAGCTTCTTGCGTGGTGAATGGCATCGGACATTTTCTTGCGGTTCTCCTCTTGGGCTGCATTACGGATACTGCCCAATGTGTCAGTCATTTCCTTTACGAAATTCTCCAAAGTCTCTTTTTCATTGCCGTAGGTCAGCAACATAGAAAAGTCTATTTGTTTTTCTGCTATCTTGCCATTCACACACTTTCTTGCAGTGTTTATCAAATCCTTGTCAGACATCGGCTTGAACAGACAAGCGACAAATCCTGCATCAAGCAGTTCTTGCTCACTCACATTTGGTGCTGCTGTCATAACGACAACAGGAATGGTCTTGGAGTTACGCACGTTCACCATACGCATCATTTCCAGAATCTCGATACCATTCACTTCAGCCATCTTCAAATCCGTTATCAGCAGATCATAAGATTTTTTGCGCATCATATCCAATAAATTCGTGGCATTATTACAAGTGTCACATACGATGCCGTTTGATGCAAACGCTTCACGGATGGTACTCAGTTGCACATGGCTATCATCAATGGCAATGACAGTAAACGAATCTTGTCGTTTCGTTCTATACTGAGTTGGTTCTACATTCTGCTTTTCGGCTGCAGCCATAGGAAGACTAATGGTAAAGATACTTCCCAGCCCTTGGTGACTGGACACATCGATTTTTCCTTTCATCAGTGAAACGAGGTTCTTGACAATGGAAAGCCCCAAGCCAAATCCCGGTTGGGTAACCGCATTTCCCAATCTTGCAAATTCCTTGAAGATTTGTTTTTGTTGCTTGTCGTCCAATCCTGTTCCTGTATCCTTAACCTTTAGCATGAACACACCATCTTTATAGGTTGTGGATAATACAATCTCACCCTTTCCCGTATATTTGATGGCATTGGAAAGCAGATTGCGTCCTATTGTAAGCACCTTTTCCTTGTCTCCATTGACAACACCATCTGCCTTATTGTTGACGCTCAATTCCAGTTGTTTCTTCGCAGCAAAGGGCTCATACTCCATTTTTAATTGCTCGGCAATGTCCATCATACGGAAAGGGCGTTCCTTGACGGTCGCCTTTCCATTCGCTAATTTGGAGTAAACCAGGAAACTGTCTATCATAGAAGTCAAGCCTTTCGATGTGTCAACAATCAAGTCGGCATACCGTTTGCTTTCATCCGTAGCATCTTCAAGTCCGCTAATCTTGCGAGCATAATCCTTGATGGCAGACAAGGGACTGCGCATCTCATGCGTTACAGTCAGCATCACCTTTCTTGTTTCTTCCTTGCTCTTACGTGTCTTGAATGCGAATCGCCACACCAATAGGAATAATACGAAAAACACCAATATCAACAATCCTATCATCCCTATATAATAATAGGTATAATTGCCTTCCAAGTCTGCGATTTGTCGCTCACGAACTTTGATGCCTTTATCCACATTCTCATCAGCTATGCTGATTACTCTTTGCAACTGCTTATTGATACTTTCATTTCTGTTTCCAAGACTATCCAATATCTCCACTACCTTACGGCTTTGCTGGTGATGTTTAGCAACAACCGTTTGGTTTAGGTTGGTGAGCATCTTTTCAGTTTGGGTTAAACGGTTTCCTGTTGTTACTGCATTTTCTTTCTTGCCGAACAATCTGCTGAAGAAACCTCGCTTCTTTGGCTTTGCCTGCTGTGGCATAGCTGAAAATCTTTTGCTTTCAGTCTTATTCTGCTCTACAATTCTTGGAACTTCTGCGGTCAGCTTTTCTTGAGTGGCATTCAGTTCCTGCATAGCATCCTTTATATCCAGAAGAAGCTGTTCCTTTTCTGCAAAAAGATGGCAGATTGTATCAGCATCTTTCTTCGGACAGATACCTGCGATGCCTTGAAACATACTGTCCACTTCCAATCGAAGCGAATGATACTCATTTACATCTGTTGAGTCCCAATCCGCAACCATTTCACCAAGCAGTGACAATTTCGTTATGTGCAAGTTTAAGTCATGCACATTCTTTCGCCACTGATGCAGTTCTGCATTTCTACACTCAATCTCCTTTCTGTCGCGCCATTCAAATAGGCCGATTACAATGGTACATCCTACGATGACGATGGCAGTCATGATGCCTAAAGCCATCCATCTACAGATATGCCCGGTCTGTTCTTTGCGTTCCATGTTGTTTACTTTTTACGTTTCTATTACTTCATTATTGCTTTGCACTAACATTTTAATCGGCAAAGATAATGGCAGAAAGCATCAAAGACGAATATTTACATATATTACAACAACTTTTATGTATTTTCTTGGTAGAAATAGTATATTGTTAGAAAAAAACAGTTGTTGTTGAACAATAATCATTGACAACAAAGTCAAAAACTAACAAAGTGTAGATTATGGAACTCAAATCGAGTAGGAGGAAAATCACGCTAACTCAGGGAACCTTTTACTTTTTCAGCGGGGAGACGATCCATGTTGTCAAAAACAAGGACTAATTT
>JAJWAL010000113.1:0-9942 GCA_021618535.1 Segatella copri
AAACTTGCGAAAATTCATTTCAAAGTTAATAGTAATCATAAAGTTTATATTAATCATAAAATTCAAAGTTCAAAGTAAATATATGAAGATAAAAATTGACTCATTAGACACGATCCATGAAGCAGCAAAGGAATTTCTGCAGAACATGGGCGACGGCAAGGTCTTTGCCTTTTATGGCAAGATGGGAGCCGGAAAGACAACATTTGTAAAAGCTATTTGCGAAGAACTGGGCGTAGAAGATGTCATCACTTCGCCTACCTTCGCCCTCGTAAACGAATATACAGCTGGCGACGGCTCACCTGTCTACCACTTCGATTTCTACCGCATCAAGAAACTCGATGAGGTGTACGACATGGGCTACGAAGATTATTTCTACAGCGGCAACCTCTGCTTCCTGGAGTGGCCGGAACTGATAGAAGATCTGCTGCCGGAAGACTGTACCAAAGTGACTATCACCGTCGAAGAAGACGGAACCAGAAGCGTAGAATGGTAAGTCACCGACGCCCCCAAAAATGCGTCCCGACGTAGACTTTGCTACGTCCCGACGCAGTTCTCATTACGTCCCGACGTAGCAATGTCTACGTCGGGACGTATTTTCAGACCCCTCGTGGCGCAGTCTGAAAGGCAGGAAAAAACAAAAAAAAAGAGGGTGTGTCTTGGACTTTTGACACGCCCTCTTTTATCATTTCCTCTCCGGGCTGATTACAGGAGAGCCTGGAACTTCTCGGTGAGGGTTGCCTTAGAGGCAGCGCCAACAAACTTGTCTACCAGCTGGCCACCCTTGAAGAAGAGGATGGTAGGGATATTACGAACACCAAACTCCATAGCGATGTCGTCGTTCTCCTCTACATCACACTTACCTACTACCACCTTGCCGTCAAACTCCTCAGCAAGTTCTGATACGATAGGAGCAATCTGGCGGCAAGGACCGCACCATGTTGCCCACAAATCTACTACCAATGGCAGTTCGCCATTCTTGTAGCTCTCGAAATTCTCGGTTGTAATTGTTACTTCCATTTTTCTATACTTTTATATATTAAACTTAAATTATCTCTAATTAATCTGATAGCTCATCTTAGGATGCTGCTCGATATACTGGATGAGGGCATGGCCCACGCCTACCGTATGCTCACGGGCACGCATCAGCAGATAGGTATTGCTGTCTACATCATGTATCTGGAAGAAGAGCTGTGCCTTGCCCTCGTCATTCTCCAGAATGGTCTGCAGGTCGCTTACCATCGTATCATCTATCGCATCGCTCTCCACATTGATGGTAAAGCGGTCGATGCGGTTCTCCTTGACCGTCTGCAGATACTCCACATTGCCTATCTGGAAATCGAGATAGTTGGCATTGCCGTAGCGGGCAACGCACTTGGCTGTGATGTAGATGGTGCTGCCTTCAACCATGATGCCGCGCCACTTGCCCCAGTCTTCGCCAAAGAGAGCCAGCTCGCCTGAGCCCTCAAAGTCTTCGAGCGTAACGAAACCGCACGGCTTGCCCGTCTTGGTAAACTTCGACTTCACACCCGTGATGATGCCGCCCAGCACCACATCTTCCTTCTTTGCCAGCTCCTGCTTGTCGCCCAGTTCAGAGCAATGGGTATTGCAGAGGGAGTTGAGGATGATGCTGTACTCGTCGAGCGGATGGGCAGAAAGATAGATGCCCACAAGCTCGCGCTCACGGTTCAGACGTTCGATGGTGCTCCAGCTCTCTGCATCAGGAATAGGTGGCGTAGCTATCTCTATCGCCTCGGTACCGCCAAAGAGCGAGGTGGCTGCCTCGTGCTGCTCCTGCTGGAAGAGCTGACCGTAGCGCACCAGCGTATCGAGGAAGGTTTCGCCCTTGTTGTTCTTGCCGAAGAACTGCTCGCGACGGATGCCGAAGCTGTCGAAACCGCCACTCAGCGCCAAGGTTTCGAAAGCCTTGCGGTTCACGCTGGAGTAATCTACACGCTCGGCAAAATCAAAGATGGTCTTATAAGGTCCGTTCTTCAGTCGCTCTGCCACGATGGCATCGGCTGCCGGAGCACCCATACCCTTGATGGCTGAAAGACCGAAACGTATCTCTCCATGCTCGTTCACACCAAACACGCGGTAACTCTCGTTCACATCCGGACCCAAGGTCTTGATGCCCATCGACTGGCACTCCTCCATCAGTTTGGTGATTTCGGTAATCTGTGCAAAGCGTCGGGTCATCAGCGCCGCCATGTATTCGGCAGGATAGTGCGCCTTGAGATAGGCGGTCTGATAGGCTACCCACGAATAACAGGTGGCATGAGACTTGTTGAAGGCGTAGGAAGCAAACTTCTCCCAGTCGCCCCAGATTTTCTCCAGCACCTTCGGGTCGTGGCCGTTCTCCTGTCCCTGCTTGATAAACTTAGGCTTCATCGCATCTACGATAGCCTTTTTCTTCTTACCCATCGCCTTACGCAGGGCATCTGACTCGCCTCGGGTGAAGCTCGCCAGCTGACGGGAAAGAAGCATCACCTGCTCCTGATAGACCGTAATGCCGTAGGTATCCTTCAGATATTTCTCCATACACGGGATATCGTAGGTAATCGCCTGCTTGCCGTTCTTGCGGGCAATGAAGTCAGGAATATAATCCATAGGTCCCGGACGGTAGAGGGCATTCATGGCGATGAGGTCCTCGAACACCGTAGGCTTCAGCTCACGGAGATACTTCTGCATACCCGGCGACTCGAACTGGAAGGTTCCGATGGTCTGACCGCGCTGATAGAGCTGATAGGTCAGCTCGTCATCGATAGGGATGGTATCGAGGTCAACGACATCGCCCGTAGTCTGCTTGATAACCTTGCATGCCTCCTTCATCTCGGAGAGGGTCTTCAAGCCCAGGAAGTCCATCTTGATCAGACCGGTGGTCTCGATGACATGGCCGTCGTACTGCGTTACCGCCGTCTTCAGTCCCGGAAAATCAGGGTCATCGGCAGTAGATACAGGCACCCAGTTGCTGATAGGGTCGCGGCAGATGATGAATCCGCAGGCATGGATACCCGTGCCTCGGATGGTTCCCTCAAGCATCTTGGCATACTTGATGGTATTGCTCTCGCGGGGATCGTTGGAGAACTCTGCCTCGCGCAGCTCTGGGGTATATTTGATGGCATTGGTCAGGTTCATCTTGGCACCGTCAGGCAAACGGTCTGGGATAGCCTTGCAGAGTGCATTCGCCTTATCCAACGGCAGTTTCTCGACACGCGCCACGTCCTTGATGGAGTTCTTCGTAGCCATGGAACCGTAGGTAATGATATGCGCACAGTTCTCATGACCGTACTTATCCATTACCCATCTCAGCACCTTGCCTCGGCCGTCATCATCAAAGTCGGTATCAATATCCGGAAGGTTCACACGGTCTGGGTTCAGGAAACGCTCAAACAGGAGGTCGTACTTCAATGGGTCAATCTTGGTAATGCCCAAGCAGTAAGCCACCACCGAACCTGCCGCAGATCCACGTCCCGGACCCACCATCACGCCGAGTTCCTCGCGCGCCGCCCTGATGAAGTCTGACACGATGAGGAAGTAGCCCGGGAAACCCATGGTCTTCATCACGTGGAGCTCGAAGTTTACATGCTCGTCTACATTCTCGGGCAGCGGGTCGCCATAAAGCTTTTTGGCTCCCTCGTAGGCAAGGTGACGCAGATATTCTGCCTCAAACTTGATACGGTATATCTTATCGTAGCCGCCCAATCGGTCGATAACCTTCTGTCCTTCCTCTGGTGGCAGCGGGTTCTTGCCGTTCTCATCAGAGGTAAACTCCTTGTAGAGGTCTTCTTCTGATACCTTCTGGCGCAACTGCTCCTCAGTACCGAAACTCTCCGGAATCGGGAAGAAAGGCATGATAGGACCATGGTCGATGCTGTAGATTTCTACCTTATCTAATACTTCGAGGGTATTGGAAAGCGCTTCGGGAATATCCGAGAACACATCATTCATCTCCTGGCGGGTCTTGAACCATTCCTGCTTGGAATAGCGCATACGGTTAGGGTCGTCGAGATCCTTTCCGGTAGCGATACAGAGCAGATGGTCGTGGGCCTCGGCAGTCTCCTTATCCTCGAAGTGGCAGTCGTTGGTGCATACCAGCTTGATATTAAACTCCCTTGCCATCTTGATGAGTTCCTTGTTGGCACGCTGCTGCAACTCGTAAGCTTCGCGGTTGGCTAGCAGACTTGGATCATCAGGCACTTTATGGCGCTGGAGCTCGAGATAGTAATCATCGCCAAAGAGATTGTGGTACCACTGGCAAGCCTCGCGGGCTCCTTCCAGGTCACCATGCAGAATCTTGGATGGCACCTCGCCTGCAATACAGGCAGAGCATACGATGAGGTCTTCGTGATACTTCTCCAGATCGGCACGGTCGGTTCGTGGGCGCATGTAGTAACCATCCACCCACGAATTGCTCACCAGCTTGATGAGGTTCTTATATCCATTATAATTCTTGGCAAGTACAATGAGGTGGTAACCGCTCATATCGCCCTTATCCTTCTCTCGGTCGGCCTTGGTACGGCGTGCCACATACATCTCGCAGCCGATAATAGGCTTGAAAGGTTCGAGTCCCTCCTTCTTGCGGTCTTTATTAATCTTGCCGCAATAGTCGGTGAGTTCCTTGATACCGAACATCACACCGTGGTCGGTTACCGCCATACCCTTCATGCCGTCCTTGATGGCCTTATCTACCAGATGCGGTATCTTCGACTGGCCGTCGAGGATGGAGTATTGGGTGTGTACATGCAAATGAACAAAATCTTCCATTATCTGTTTAAAATTCGAATTTTGACAACAAAGTTACAGCGAAATATTGAAAAAGCCAAAAGAAATATGCGAAAATATTGAAAAAGGTAAAAGAAACCCACAAAAAATTTGCAAAAGTGATAAAAATGACGTACCTTTGCACCAATAAAAACTTAATCCTACTATATGGGACAGAAAATAAAGAAATTAAAAAAGATAAGATTGCACCGCGAAGGTACCGATCAGCTGGTTACCGGAGCGATAGCATTAGTAGCCATTGCGGCTATATTGTGGACAACTCTAGACAACAAGATTCCGTTCTGGGCTTTTGTTGTTGTGTTCGGCACGGTATATGGTATCGTGCTCAACTTCTACCGTTGTCCTATCAGATACCTCAACGTAGAGGATACTTCGAAACTGGTGGTAGCACCAGCCGACGGAAAGATTGTGGTGATAGAAGAGGTGGAGAATGCTCCCTACTTCGGTGACCGCCGCCTGATGATTTCCATCTTCATGAGCCTCTGGAATGTACATGCCAACTGGTTCCCGGTAGATGGAAAGGTGAAATTCGTGAAGCATGTGGACGGCAACTACCACAAGGCATGGCTGCCTAAGGCTAGCGAGGAAAACGAGCATGCCGACGTGATGATTACCACACCTGAGGGAGTGGATGTACTCTGCCGCCAGATTGCCGGTGCAGTGGCACGCCGCATCGTGACCTATGCCAAGGAAGGGGAAGAATGCTTCATCGACGAGCACCTGGGATTCATCAAGCTGGGTTCACGCGTGGATGTCTACCTGCCTGTAGGTACAGAAGTATGCGTAAAGATGGGACAGTCAACTACGGGCGACCAGACCATCATCGCAAAATTGAAATAACATATTGACAGATAGAAGGCAAGCCGGAACTTACTTCCGGCTTTCACTCTATCATAATATATACTGTAAAGAAATGAGTATTAAGAAACATATTCCAAACACGATAACCTGCTGCAACCTGGTTTCGGGCTGCATTGCAACATCGTTTGCCTTCGGCGGGAACCCAAAGATGGCATTGTTATGGATTATCATCGGAGCCGTATTCGACTTCTTTGACGGCATGAGCGCCCGCCTGCTGCACGTTTCATCGCCAATAGGCAAGGAGCTCGATTCGCTGGCAGATGACGTAACCTTCGGTGTGGCTCCTGCCACCATCGTATTCTCACAGCTCTTTGTGATGGAATATCCGGAGTTTCTGGAGCCTTTGCGCCCATGGTTGCCTTACGCAGCCTTCATCATCGCAGCCTTCTCGGCATTGCGCCTGGCTAAGTTTAATCTTGATGAGCGCCAGACTACCTCTTTCATCGGTGTTCCTACACCAGCCAACGCCCTGTTCTGGGGTTCGCTGATTGTGTTCAATCCAAGCTGGCTCGAAGGATATTCATGGTCGGTATTCATCATTCTGGCTCTGATTCTCATCACCAGCTATCTGCTGGTTTGCGAGATGCCTCTTTTCGCCTTGAAGTTCAAGCAGTGGGGTTTCAAGGGCAATGAGGTGAAATATGGCTTTGCCGCGCTCACCCTCATCATCCTCGCTACATCGGTAGCACTCGATGGTCTGATCGGTTTCCTCACCGGCTGGTGGCTTGTCATCGTGGCATACGTCATCATCTCGGCGATTATTTATCTGAAGAAGACGAAATAGAAGAAATCCCCTTTATTGGGATATTTAGGTATTTAGGTAGATTGTTAACTGAAAAATGCGGCTAGATGTGAATCCAGTCGCATTTGCTTTTTTCTTCCTGTTGAGAGAGATGATTAGTTGTGTACGAGCGTACCAATCTCCTCACCATCCATCACCTTCTTGAGGTTACCTACTACATCCATATTGAACACGTAGATAGGAAGGTTGTTTTCCTTACACATGGTGGTAGCTGTCAAATCCATTACCTTCAAGCCCTTGGTATAAATCTCATCATAGGTAATGTCCTTGAACTTGGTAGCTGTAGGATCCTTCTCAGGGTCGGCGGTATAGATGCCGTCTACACGGGTACCCTTGAGCATCACGTCAGCCTCGATTTCGATACCGCGGAGAGAAGAACCGGTATCGGTAGTGAAGTATGGACTACCTGTACCTGCAGAGAAGATGCAGATATAGCCTGCCTCCATCGCCTCAATCGCCTTCCACTTGGTGTAGAATTCGCCGATAGGCTCCATGCGGATGGCAGTAAGCACCTTGTTTTTAACGCCCAAGGCTCCGAGTGCGCTGCTCAATGCCAGGGAATTGATAACGGTAGCACACATGCCCATCTGGTCGCCCTTGACACGGTCGAACCCCTTTTGGCTGCCGCTCAAACCGCGGAAGATGTTACCGCCACCAATCACAATGCCTATCTGAACGCCCATCTCATGGACCTCCTTAATCTGCTTAGCATAATCACTCAGGCGCTCTGGGTCGATGCCGAAGCTCTGCTTGCCCATCAGACTCTCGCCGCTCAATTTCAAAAGAATTCTTTTAAACTTTGCCATTTTATTTTAATTTACAATTTACAGTTAACAGTTTATAGGCGTAGCCCCCTATAAACTATAAACTATTAACTCTTAACTATTAACTAGAAACTTAATTTCTCCGAATGCATAAGACCGTATCACTCCCTTCTTGTCATGAAGGATGAGATGACCATCGTCCTCCACCTCTACGAAAGCACCCTCGAACTTACCGTCCTTATCCTCATACCAGTGATAACCCTTGCGACGGTAGAGCGAAAGATGATAGAGACCCGACACATCCATATAGTCGGCACGGCGCAGAAGTTCGTAGTATTTGCAGAAAGCCTCAATCACCTTCTGCAGCACCTCTTCCCTATCCACCTCATGACCCAGAATCTGAGCCAGAGATACAGGGTTGGGCGCATCGCTGTGGAACTCAGTCTGATTGACATCAATGCCGATACCGAAGATGCAGCGCTTGATGCCCTTGGAGTCGATGGCAGTTTCTATCAGCGTGCCACTGATTTTCTTGTCATACCAGTACACATCGTTCGGCCATTTCAGCGTAATGCCATCCGTATAGGAATCCAGTGCATCCTTCACGGCGAGCGCACCAGCCTCGGAAAGGAGGAACTGCTGGCGCAAAGGTACCCACTTAGGACACATCATCATACTGAAAAGGAGGTTCTTGCCCGGCTCACTCTCCCAGGTATGCACGCCCTGTCCCCTGCCCGCCGTCTGATAGTCAGCAATGGCAATGGTCAGCGCATCTTCATCGTAAGTTCCCAAATTCTTCAGGAAGGCATTCGTGGAATCCACTTCCTTTAATCGTATAATCTTCTTTTCCATGTCTATATAATAATGTATAGCGATACACAACGGATTATCAAATCAGCAACGGATTGAAGGCATCCACAAGATGTTCGATGTGCTTCACCTGATGGCCTACCCCTACCACGGTAATAATATCAAAGCGAAGCTCCCTATCCACCTGCTTCTCCTTGACATAAGTATTGGCGGCCAATGCCAGATTACGCATCTTCTTGGCATCAACGGCTTCCTCGGGCTGCTGGTATTCTTCACCCGAGCGGGTCTTTACCTCTACCACAACCAGCGTCTTTCCATCCGGCGAAACGGCAAGGATATCCAGATCGCGCTTGCCGTCTCTCCAGTCTCTGTCGATGACGACATAGCCTTCATTCTCGAGATAAAGCGTAGCCTCGTCTTCTCCCCATTTGCCTAATTCATTATGCTCTGCCATAGTCCATTTCCTTTATTTTGCACCAAAAGATGCTTTTACCTTGCAAAAATAACAAAAAAAGTCCACACTTCAAACTTTTTTATGTAATTTTGCACGAAAAACAATGGAAGATAATAAGAATAAAGACGAAGTATACATGCGCCGTGCCCTGATGGAGGCTCAGGCAGCATTCGATGAAGACGAGATTCCGGTAGGCGCCGTCATCGTTTGTAAAGACCGGATCATATCGCGTGCCCACAATCTTACGGAGATGCTGACCGACGTTACGGCTCATGCCGAAATGCAGGCCATCACTTCGGGAGCCAACATGCTGGGAGGAAAATACCTGAAGGACTGCACCCTCTACGTTACGGTAGAACCCTGTGTGATGTGTGCCGGAGCACTGGGATGGGCACAGATCAGCCGCGTGGTATATGGTGCCAGCGACGAGAAAAGGGGGTATACAAAATATGCGCCCGATGCACTGCATCCTAAGACGACAGTTACATCGGGCGTATTGGAAGATGAGTGCCGCGCACTCATGCAGGATTTCTTTCAGAGAAAGAGATAATTACTTAACGAGCACTACAAGATACTTGCTGGTGCTCCAGAAAATCTGTGGATTGGTGATGCGGAGTGTATACTGCTTGTTAGCATCACGTACCAATGCATAAGAGCTTGATGGGTGGGTAGTGAGCAACTTAGCAGACTTTGACATCAACTTGATTTCAGAAATGTTGCGGATATCAACCTTAGTGAAATAACTCTTGTTGAAATTACCGGTCATTACCTTACCACCTTCCATGATATGCTGCTCCTTCAACTCCTTCTTGGTACCGAATACGTACCAGGCAGTGTTGATCTGCTTATCCTGTGCATTGATGGTCTCTGTCTTCTGGTTGCTTTCAGTAGTAAGACGAGAGGTCTTGGTATTCAGATTGTTGATCGTCTCATCGAGCGCTGCAATATGAATATCTTTCTTGTCCAACTCCTCACGAAGAATCTGGAGTTCCTTATCCTTCTGTGCAATCTGCTCCTGAAGGTTTGCGATGGTCTTCTTCAGCTGGTCAGCCTGCAAAGAGCTGTTAGCCAACTGCTTCTGCAGTTTAGCCAGGAGTTCGCGGTTCTGCTGCATACGGGTAGCGATGAACTGCACATCCTCCTTGAGCTGCTGTCTCTTATTGGCACCCTCACCGTTCTTCAGGAGAGTTACTCTGTGTTCAGCCTCATTGATCTGGTTCAGACCATCCTGGATTTCATTCAATGTACCCATCATATCATTAATTTCGCTATCTTTCTGAGCGATGATACTGTTTAGCGAATCATTCTGCTGATTTGCCAAATCCTGGGTGTTGTTCTTGCCGTTGTTGCAACTGGTCAAGCAAAAAGCAGCTAAACATGCCGCAAATAATAGCTTTTTCATAATCATTTTCCTTTTTAATGTTTGATTTAAAAAATTATCTTTTCGCGTAAAACGCGTCGCTTCCTAT
>JAJWAL010000114.1:0-9913 GCA_021618535.1 Segatella copri
GGGCGATGCCCTGGGCTAGGAGCTTCTGCCCTTTCAGGGCGTGTGGGGCTTACTTGCGAAACTTCAGTGAAGAATTCAAGTGTAAAGTGTATAGCAAGAAAACGCCAACGAAATGAAGACAGAACTCATTTTGGTCGGAAAGACCGTAAACAAGCATTTCATTGCGGGCATTAAGGATTATGCTGAGCGCATCACCCATTACATGCCTTTCAATATAACAACCATTCCTGAACTCAAGAACACCAAGAGTCTCAGCGAACAGCAGCAGAAGGAACGGGAAGGAGAACTGATTCTGAAACTCCTCCAGCCTTCGGATACCATGGTGCTGATGGATGAACATGGACAGGAATTCCGAAGCATCGAGTTTGCCAAATGGATAGAGCGCAAGCAGGCTACTGCCCGCAGGCTCGTCTTTGTCATCGGCGGTCCTTACGGCTTTTCACAGTCTGTCTACGACCGCGCCAACGAGAAGATCTCCCTCTCCAAGATGACCTTCTCTCATCAGATGGTGCGCCTTATCTTTACCGAGGCGCTCTATCGCGCATGTACTATTATAAAAGGTGAACCTTACCACCACGAGTAAAGGTAAAAGGGTAAAAAGGTAAAAGGGTAAAAGGGTAAAAAGGAAAATAGGTAAAAGCCCCCTCACCCCTTTCCGCCCCCGTTCCAAGCGATTCCATCGCTTGTCCCAAGTATAAATAAAAAAAAGAAAAGAAAAAATGGGAAAAGAAAAATATATAGAAATAAAAGGAGCAAGAGCCAACAACCTCAAGAATATCGATGTGAAGATACCTCAGGGCAAGTTTGTTGCCATTACGGGTGTCTCCGGATCGGGAAAATCATCGTTGGCTTTTGATACCTTATATGCTGAGGGCCAGCGCCGCTATGTGGAGTCGCTCTCGTCATACGCTCGCCAGTTTCTGGGACGTATGAGCAAACCGGAATGTGATTTCATCAAGGGATTGCCTCCTGCCATCGCCATCGAACAGAAGGTGATTTCGCGCAACCCACGCTCTACCGTGGGCACCAACACCGAAATCTACGAATACCTGCGACTGCTCTACGCACGCATCGGTAAAACCTATTCGCCTATCAGCGGACAGGAGGTGAAACGCCATACTACCGAAGATGTACTCGCCTGCACCCGACAGTATTCCAAGGGCACCCGGTTCGTCATCCTCGCCCCTATCCACGTCATCGAAGGGCGCAGTCTGGGCAAACAGCTGGAGATGTACAACCAGGAAGGTTACGCGCGTATATATATAAAAGGTGAATTCGTACGCATAGAAGACTTCATGGAGCAGGCGGATAAGGAACTGCTGGAAGTAAGCGGCGACAAACTGAGAAAGAGAATGCAGCAGAAGGATGAAGAAATCTTCCTGGTCATCGACCGTGCTTCGGTAAGCGATGAGAAGGATGATATCAGCCGACTGATGGATTCTGCCGAAACTGCCTTCTATGAGGGCGATGGTGCCTGCCGTCTCGTCTTCCTGCCAAGCAATATCTGCTACGACTTCTCTACCCGGTTCGAAGCCGACGGCATGCAGTTTGAAGAGCCATCCGACAACATGTTTGCCTTCAACTCCCCTCTCGGAGCCTGCCCTACCTGCGAAGGTTTCGGCAGCGTAATTGGCATCGATGAGAAACTCGTCATCCCTAACACTTCGATGAGCGTCTATGACGGATGTGTGGTTTGCTGGCGAGGCGAAAAGATGGGTATGTGGCTCAAGGAATTCATCCGCAGAGCTGCAGAATACGACTTCCCTATCTTCAAGCCTTATTTCGAACTGACTCAGCAACAGAAGGACTGGCTGTGGCACGGTCTGCCTGGCGAAAAGAAACGTAAACAGCAGGAAAGGGTGAGCATCGATGAGTTCTTCAGAATGGTAAAGGAGAACCAGTACAAGATACAATACCGCGTGATGCTGAGCCGATTCCGTGGAAAGACAATTTGTCCTGACTGCCATGGTACCCGACTCAAGAAGGAAGCCAACTATGTGAAGATTGGCGGAAAGAGTATCACCGAACTGGTTGAGATGTCGATTGTGAACCTGAGCGAATGGTTTAAGAAACTGGAACTCTCTGAGCATGAGAAGGAAATCAGCAAGCGTCTGCTCACCGAAATCACCCACCGTCTGCAGTTCCTTCTGGATGTAGGTCTGGGTTATCTTACGCTCAACCGACTCTCCAACACCCTCTCCGGAGGTGAGAGTCAGCGCATCAACCTGACCACCAACCTGGGTTCATCGCTCGTGGGTAGCGTATATATCCTCGATGAACCGAGTATCGGACTCCATAGCCGCGATACAGCCCGACTGATTAAGGTGCTGAAAGAACTGCAGCAACTGGGCAATACGGTGGTTGTGGTAGAACACGACGAAGAGATTATGCGGGCAGCCGACTATCTCATCGATATCGGTCCAGATGCCGGCAGACTGGGCGGAAGAGTGGTCTACGCCGGTCCGTCATCAGAATATTCAACCACCGATAAGGCTGAACAGAAAAAGCTGCTGGCTGAATATCCGGAGAGTTATACCATCAAGTACCTTACCCACAACGAGGAGATAAAGGCGCCAACGAGCCACCGTGCCTGGAACCAGTATATCGAAATCAAGGGAGCCCGGATGAACAATCTGCGCGGCATCGACGTTAAGATACCGCTCAACGTATTCACCTGCGTAACCGGTGTATCAGGCTCAGGCAAGAGTTCGCTCATCAAGGGAATCCTCTATCCTGCCATGCGTCGCCGTCTGGACCTCGTAGCAGATGCACCAGGCGAATATGCATCGATGGAAGGCGACTGGAAGAGCATCCGTCACGTAGAGTTTGTTGACCAGAACCCTATCGGAAAGAGTACCCGCAGCAACCCTGCCACTTATCTGAAGGCATACGATGCGATACGTGCCCTTTTTGCCAACCAGCCACTGGCTAAGCAGATGGGATTCACGCCGCAGTACTTCTCTTTCAATACTGAAGGCGGAAGATGCGAGGAATGTAAGGGTGCGGGATATGTTACCATCGAGATGCAGTTTATGGCAGACCTCACGCTGACCTGCGAGGCTTGTAAGGGCAAGCGGTTCAAGCACGATATCCTGGAGGTACGCTATGGAGGAAAAGACGTCAATGATGTGCTGAACATGACGGTAAACGAGGCCATCGAGTTCTTCAGCGATGAAAAGTTGCAGCGCAACGAGGGCGACTTCGACAACTGCCGCATCATCGTAAACCGCCTGAAACCGCTTCAGGATGTGGGTCTGGGTTATATCAAGCTCGGTCAGAATTCAAGTTCGCTTTCGGGTGGTGAGAATCAGCGTGTAAAGCTCGCCTTCTTCATAGGTAAGGAGGAACAGGAGCCTACGCTTTTCATCTTCGATGAGCCTACCACAGGTCTTCACTTCCACGACATCAAGCGCCTGCTCCATGCCTTCAATGCCCTGATAGAAAGGGGCCATTCGCTGGTAGTGATTGAGCACAATCTGGATGTCATCAAGTGTGCCGACTATATCATCGACCTCGGTCCGGAAGGCGGCGACAAGGGCGGCAATCTTGTTGTAGCCGGAACTCCGGAAGAAGTAGCTGCCTGCAAGGCAAGCCTTACCGGAAAGTTCTTGCGTTAAGAGCTGGAGACTGAACTTTCGCATGTGGTTCAGTAATTTACATAAAATAGCTTAATTTATAATGATTATCGCAAATTTTAATGTATATTTGCAGCAAAATTCGGTGAATTTATGAAACTAAACAAGATAAAAGATGTCTTAGACAGCAAGGGGATTTCAGCAAGTATGTTGTAGAACTTCTGATAATAAAATATTATTTGAATATGGGCATAAGCAAAGATTTAACAGAAGAGGACATCAAGTTCCGCTATATCAACGAAGCCATCACAAGCAAGGGATGGTCAAAGGATAGTATATTCATGGAACAGAAGGTTAAATTTACTGACGGTAAAATTAGCCTTCATGGTAATCTTGTGCATAGAGAGAAACCGAAGTTTGCCGACTATGTACTTTATGCAAATAAGGCAACACCCATTGCTATTGTAGAAGCAAAGGATGCCAATCATTCTGTTTCACATGGATTGCAACAAGCCATGACTTATGCCCAAATGCTTGATGTGAAATTTGCATACAGTTCAAATGGTGAAGGGTTTGCCGAACATGACTTCTTGACAGGTAAGGAACGCACTTTTGCTATGGACGAATTTCCAACAAAAGAAGAACTTATCGAAAGATATAAAAATGAGGCTAACGATGGAAACGGACTTAACGAACAAGAGCTGGCTATCATAAAGCAGCCTTTTTGCACTGGTCAGAATATATTCCCGCCACGATATTATCAGCGCAATGCAGTAAACCGCACTGTCAATGCTATTGCGAGAGGACAAAACCGTGTGCTCCTTGTCATGGCAACTGGCACTGGCAAGACATATACTGCATTTCAGATTGTATGGCGTTTACTTAAAAGTGGTTTGAAGAAGAAAGTGTTGTATCTTGCAGACCGCAATATATTGGTTGATCAATCCATACAGCAAGACTTCAAACCATTAGAAAAGGTAACGCACAAGATAGACTACTCAAAAGACAAGAACCACTTGGAAGAATTGGGGTCTTATCAAGTGTTCTTTGCACTCTATCAACAGTTGATTGGACAGAATGATGCCAAAAACTATAAGGAGTTGTTTCCTAATCCAGACTATTTTGATCTTGTTATCGTTGATGAGTGTCATAGAGGTAGCGCAAAGGATGATAGCAACTGGCGAAACATCTTGGAATACTTTTCTTCGGCTACTCATATAGGTATGACAGCAACACCCAAAGAAACAAAGTACCAGTCAAGTATTGGCTACTTTGGTGAGCCTATATATACATATAGTCTTAAAAACGGAATTGAGGACGGTTTCCTAGCTCCTTTCAAGGTAATCAACATCACAACCAACATTGGCGATGAGTGGAGACCGACAAAGGGACAAAAGGATATATACGGCAACGAGATAGAAGACCGCATTTATAACAACAGTGACTATGATTATAACATTATTATAGAAGACCGTATAAGGGAAGTTGCGCAAGAGATAACCAACTATCTGAAAAGCACTGACCGCATGGCTAAGACCATAGTGTTCTGTGCTGATGAAACACATGCGGAGCGTATGCGTCTGGCATTGACCAATGCCAATGCTGATATGTGCAAGAAAAATCCTGACTATGTGGTTCGCATAACAGGTAGCGATGAGTATGGTAAAAGCAAGTTGGATTACTTTATTTCAGTATCTTCGGAATATCCAGTCATTGCAACGACCAGCAAACTGCTTTCTACCGGTGTGGATTGCAAGATGGTAAAGCTGATAGTGCTTGACCAACAGATTGGTTCCATGACGGAGTTTAAGCAGATTATAGGACGCGGAACCCGTCTTCGTGAGAATGAGGGAAAGACCAATTTCACGGTGATGGACTTTCGAAATGTAACACGCTTGTTTGCTGACCCAGATTGGGACGGACCTATCGAGATGGATCCCGATTATCCTATAAAGTCCAGAGAGGCAAAAACTCCAGTTCTGCCTGTAGATGATACACCGCCAATAGTTGGTGATCCTATCACTCGTCCAAAGCCTCTTGTAGATAAAGATGGCTGCCAGGTAATGGTTGTCAATAAGGTAGTGTCCGTTTACGATGCCGATGGCAAGCTGCTTCGCACGGAGAGTATTACCGACTACACAAAGAAGAATATCCTTGATTCGTTTGCTACCATTGATACATTTACCTCCAAATGGAATGAAATAAAGAAAAAGTCAGACATTGCTGATATGCTGAAAGAAAAAGGCATAGATCTTGCAGAATTAAAAACTTCACAGGAAATGAGCAATGTGGATGATTTTGATTTCATCTGCCATATCGCATACGGAAAGAAGACCCTGACGAGGCGGGAACGTGCTGAGCAAGTGAAAAAGCGTGATATATTCAGCAAGTATGGTGAACAGGCACGACTGGTACTTGAGGCTTTGTTGGAGAAGTACATGGAAGAAGGCATTTCAGAACTTGAAAGTCTTACTGTGCTTGAAAACGATCCTTTCCGCCGATTGGGCTCTAAGGCAAATATAGTAAAGTTCTTCGGTGGCAAGAGAGAGTATCTGAAGGCCGTAAAAGAGTTGGAGCAATCAATATATAATATAGCATAAAAAGAAACAATATAAAATGAGTTTATCTAATTTCGTAAAACGAGTACGCAATATCATGCGCAATGATGCCGGTATCAACGGTGATGCGCAACGCATAGAACAAATGGCGTGGATGCTGTTCTTGAAAGTCTATGACGAGAAAGAGAATGATTGGGAGTTGGACGATGATGATTACAAGTCAATTATTCCAGAAGAATGCCGTTGGCGCAACTGGGCACATGATGATGGAAGTGGCAATGCCTTGACTGGTGACGAACTGCTTTCGTTTGTCAACAACACCTTGTTTGTTGAACTCAAAAACATAGAGGTTACACCTGATACCCCAATTCGTCAGGCAATAGTAAAGACAACTTTTGAGGATGCCAACCAATATATGAAAGATGGCGTTCAGCTCCGCCAGGTGCTTAATGTGATAGACGGATTGAATCTTGGTGACTATGAAGAGAGTCATGCTTTCGGTGAGATATATGAGACTATCCTTAAAGAAATGCAGTCGGCAGGTTCCTCAGGTGAGTTCTACACCCCAAGAGCCTTGACCGAATTTATGGCAGAGATAGTCAATCCGCAGATTGGTGAGAAAATGGCAGACTTCGCTTGTGGTACAGGAGGTTTCATCACAAGTTGGTTAGGTGAATTGGACAAGAAGGTAAAGACTGCTGAAGACCGCAAAGAGTACAATCAGTCTGTATTTGGCATAGAAAAGAAACAATTCCCGTATATGCTATGTGTGACAAACCTGTTGCTGCATGGTATCGACACGCCATTGGTATATCACGACAACTCGCTTACCAAAGATGTTCTCAACTATACAGACGGAGACAAGTTTGATGTTGTTTTGATGAATCCACCATACGGAGGTAATGAAAAGGCCGACGTGAAATCTCACTTTCCTTCTGATATGCGCAGTAGCGAGACTGCCGACCTCTTCATGGTGCTTATCATGTATCGCTTGAAGAAAAATGGCCGTGCTGCTGTCATTGTTCCTGATGGTTTCCTTTTTGGAGCAGATAACACAAAGATTGCCATTAAGACAAAGTTGCTCAGGGATTTCAACTTGCACACCATTATCCGTTTGCCTGGCAGTATCTTTGCACCTTACACTTCGATTGCCACGAACATTCTGTTCTTCGACAATACCTGTGCAGAGGATGCTCCAGAAGGCTTCTCGACAAAGGAAACGTGGTTCTATCGTTTGGATATGCCAGAGGGTTACAAGCATTTCTCCAAGACAAAGTCCATGAAGTCGGAACATTGCAACCCAATCCGTGAGTGGTGGAACAACCGTAAGGAGATTATTATTGCTGATGGTGACGAGAAATCTCGTTGCTATTCGGTTGAAGACCTTATCGCCACCGATTGCAACTTCGACTTGTGTAAGTTCCCGAAAGAGGATGAGGAGATTTTACCGCCAGCCGAATTGCTTGCCGATTATTTCAAGAAGCGCAAGGCTCTTGATCATGAGATAGACAAGACATTGGCAGAGATACAACGTATATTGGGGATTGAGGTGAATGTGGACGAATTGTAATATGTGGGACAATGTTCCACAAATCTAAAGATTGGCATGGAGAATAAAGAGTTGACAAACATAAATGATGTTGCCTACCAGAAGTTGATAGACAACATAACTGCGCTATGGGGTGAGGCGAAGTCAAAAGCGGTCAATGCTGTCAATACAGAATTGCTTGAAGCAAACTGGCAGACAGGTAAATACATTGTGGAGTTTGAGCTTAAAGGTAAAGATAGAGCAGAGTATGGAAAACATTTGCTCATGAATCTTTCAAAAGATTTGACTATTAGAAATGGCAAGGGGTTCAACCGTACTAATCTCACTTATATGCGTAAGTTCTATTTGGCTTTTCCAATTTTGGGGACAGCGTCCCCAAAATTGACATGGAGCCATTACTATGAACTACTAAAGTGTGATAATTCTCTCGAAATGAAGTTCTATTTTAATGAATGTATTAAGGAAGGCTGGAAAGTTCGAGAACTGAGAAGACAGATGAAAAGTTGTCTGTTTCAGCGACTTGCACTAAGCACAGACAAGGCTGGAGTTCTTGCATTGGCTAACGAGGGGCACCAAGTACAAACTCCGCAAGACATTATCCGTGACCCATTTGTGCTTGAATTTGCTGGACTTCCCAAACAGAAACGCTATAAGGAGAGTGACTTGGAAAAGGCTCTTAAAGACCACATGGAGCAGTTCCTTTTGGAAATGGGACGTGGCTTTGCATTTGTGGGCAGACAATACTCCATGCAGATAGGGAGCCGACAGTTCAAGGTGGATTTGGTATTCTACCATTGTATTTTGAAATGCTATGTGCTGATTGACCTAAAGCGAGCAGAGATAAAGCATGGTGATATTGGGCAGATGAATCTCTACCTGAACTATTTCAAAACAGAAGTGTGTCAACCTGACGATAATCCCCCTATTGGTATAGTTTTGGGAGCAAGAAAAGACGAACTTCTGATGGAGTATGCCTTGGAGGGTATAACCAATCAATTGTTTGTGGCTCGTTACCAACTCTATTTGCCAAAGCGTGAAGAACTGCAAGCGCAACTTGACCAGCTCTTGGATGGCATGGAGGAATAACAACAATTCGCCAACAAGTTGTTGGCGAATTAGAAACAGTGATTAGTCAAGCATTGCTTGACCAATTCAAACTCAGAGGCAGTCCAATAACTTTTAAAGATACATTGAAATTATAGACAATGAACGGAAAACAATTAAAGAACAGCATATTACAATGGGCGATACAGGGAAAACTTGTACCGCAAGACCCCAATGACGAACCAGCAAGCGTTTTGCTTGATAAGATTCGCCAAGAGAAAAAACGCTTGATCAAGGAGAAAAAAATCAAGCGTGACAAGAACGCATCTATTATTTACCGTGGTGAGGATAATTCCTATTATGAGAAGATACTTGCTACGGGAGAGGTGAAATGCATTGATGAGGAGATACCATTTGAGATACCTACATCTTGGAGTTGGGCGAGACTTGGAAATTTAATTGATATTAAAGGAGGTAAAAGACTACCTGCTGGATATAAATTAACAGATAATAAAACTGATCACATTTACATCCGTGTTTCAGATATGCAAGATGGTACAATTGTAAGTAAGGATTTAAAGTATATTACTGATGATGTTTATAATCAAATTCAAAATTACACTATTGGAAAAGACGATTTGTATCTAACAATCGTTGGTTCAACAATTGGTAAGGCAGGTCTTGTTCCTAAAATGTTTGACAACATGAATTTGACAGAAAACGCAGTTAAACTAACAAATATTCCTATCAATAAATACTTTCTTTTGTATTATGTACGTTCTGAATACGCACAATCTCAATTTCGAGATAACACAAAGCAAGTTGGGCAACCTAAGTTGGCTATTTTTAGAATTGCAAACACATTAGTCCCAATTCCACCTTTTGCGGAACAAACTAAAATTGTTTCAAAACTAGAATACACATTGCATTTTGTGAATCATTTTTCTAATTTACAGGAGCAGTTGCACGATATTGATACAGACATTTACAGAGATTTAAAGAAATCCATTTTACAAGAAGCTATACAAGGCAAGCTTGTACCACAAATAGCCGAAGAAGGCACAGCTAAGGAACTGCTTGAACAGATAAAAGCAGAGAAGCAAAAGTTAGTGAAGGAGGGCAAGCTAAAGAAGTCTGCCTTAGCTTCTTCTGTTATCTTCCGTGGTGACGATAACAGGTACTATGAG
>JAJWAL010000115.1:0-9668 GCA_021618535.1 Segatella copri
CCCTGGGCTAGGAGCTTCTGCCCTTTCAGGGCGTGCTGCTTGCGTTCTGCTCTTTAAAGGCGCCTTGCTTGCGTTCTGTCCTTTCAGGGCGTGCTGCTTGCGTCCTGCCCTTTAAGGGCGTGCTGATTGCGTTCTATTCTGGATAAGAACGGTGGCATAGGCGGAGATGCCCTCCATTCTGCCCGTGAAACCGAGTTTCTCGGTGGTTGTTGCCTTGATGGATATCTGGTCTTCATCTACCCCCATCACCTCTGCCAGACAGGCTTTCATGGCTGGCACATGCGGATTGAGTTTAGGGCGTTCGGCACAGACTGTGGCATCGATATTGCCCAGTGTATAGCCCTTGGTAGCTATCAGTTCCATCGTTTTGCGGAGCAGTATCTTAGAATCCACATTCAGTGTCTCTGCTGCCGTATCCGGGAAATGATATCCGATATCACGCATGTTGGCGGCGCCCAGCAGGGCATCGCAAATGGCATGTATCAGTACATCGGCATCGCTGTGGCCCAGCAATCCCAGTTCATAATCTATCTTGATTCCTCCCAGCCACAAGTCGCGGTCAGCCACCAGCTTGTGGACATCATATCCAAATCCTACACGTATATTCATCACTAAAATTTATTGAATGTTGAATGTTGAATGTTGAATGTTGAATTTTTGCCTAACGGACTCAAGGGCGCTAGCCTAATTCAACATTCAACATTCAACATTCAACACTATTCATTTAACATTCAACATTATCTTTTAAAGAGGTCCTTCAGTCCATCCATATCAAACGACAGGGTGAAGCGGAGGGTCTGGTCGAGCGGGTTGCTCTTGGCGGTAGCCACCACATAGGCAGCATCGAGCGAGAAGACATTCATCTTGAAACCGGCACCCACGGTGAAGTACTTGCGGTTACCCTTGCTCTGACTCTCGTGATGATAACCGGCACGGAGCGCAAACTTATCATTGTATACATACTCGGCACCCAGACCGTAGTTGATTTCCTCCAACTCTTCCTTGAAACCGCCAGGGGCATCGCTGAAACTCTTGAAGATACCGCTGATGCCCGAAATATCATCATACTCACGATGCACACGGTCTTCATATTCTGAATTGTCCTCACCCTCTTCCTGCTTCGGAACGGTAGGCACCAGATACTTGTTGGCATCGGCTGCCAGGGTAACGCGGTTGTATTCGTCGATAGGAATCATCAGCGAAGCACCCAGACGCATGTTGGCTGGCAGGAACTCGCCATACTCCTTGCCGCTGAAGGTAATCTTACTACCGATGTTAGAAATATTCAAGCCCAAACCCAACTGGCATTCGCGCTGGCCGATGACCACATAGTTCTGGTAATAGGCGGCGATATCGGCTGCGAAAGCGGAGGCTGGCGAATTGTCTTCGGTATAGTCGAAGCGCATATCGGAATAGATCCAGCGGATGGCAGCAGCAAGAGAGAACTTCTCGCTGAGCATCAGAGAATAAGCCACATCGACCGACATCTCGTAAGGATTGATGGTCATACCCGTGCCACTCTCGGCACCCTCTTTGCTGGTAAACACTTCACCCATATTGAAATAGCGGAGCGATGCCGATACGGCGCTGTAATCGCCAATGCGGTAATAGCCAGAGAGATAGGCAAGATTCATATCATTGACCAGCGAGCGCAGCCAAGGAGTGAAGCTGAGCGACACACCAGCACGCGAAATGGTGAAAGGATATTTTGCCGGATTCCAGTACTGGGAATTGACATCAGGATCGGTAGCCGCACCGACATCTCCCAAACCGCCACCACGGGCATCAGGAGCTATGGTCTGTGAAATGACTGCATAGTTCACAGGATTGAAGAGGTCTTTCTTATCCTGCGCCTTCACTTCTGATGCCATCAGAGCGAGACATCCCAAGATGAATATCTTATAGATTCTTTTCATTGCCATTGTAAATATATTTTTATTTAATAATGATGAGTTTCTTGACTTTAGAGGTGTAGCTGCTGCCATCGCTCGCCACCTTGACGCGATAGAGATATACGCCGGTGCCCAGAGGGGTTCCGCTATCGGAGGTGAGGTCCCAGCTGACGGTATAGCTGCCCGAGGTAGGTACACCGCTTTCGGAATGGCGCCAGTGCTGTCTGCCCGACGAATCGAACACTTCTACCACCACGTCCATATCGCTCTCTGTGCGGTCGTGACTGATGATGAAGGTGGTGGAGGTCTTAGCCGGATTGGCGGTTACGCCCACATCGAAGAGCGCCGGACTCAGTCCCTTTACCACATTGAAACGGAGCTTCACCGTAGAACTGTTGTTCTGGATATCCCAGGCTCGGAAGGTGAGTTCGTGCTTGCCCGGTTCCAGTTGCGGTATGCTGTAATAGGTGGAACCGCTGGTATAGGTTCCGAAATCGTAGGTGAAATTGCTGTTCAGCACGTAGGTCTTCGACATATCGCCATCTATCACCAGCTGCAGGTCGTGGCCGATACCGCTTCCGGCAGCATTGATTCCGTCCTTATCGGTTATCTTTGCCACAAAGAACGGGGTGGTGTTGACATTGCCGCCATCTACGAAGGAAGGCGAATTGAGATAGCAGTAGATGGAAGGACCGATGGAATCGTTCTTCTGCTCCTCGCTCTCGCCTACCGTAAACTGCTCGCTGGAGCCGTGGGCAGAGAGGGTCTTGGCGGTATTCACCGCATAGAGGTTGACCAGACCGCTCTGGTTGGAATAATTGATATCCAGCGGAACGGCAAAGGAGAAGGCAAACTTGCCGCCTCTTACGCTATCGGTGCCCTGATACAGGGTCTTGGTTCTGTCTTTGTATTCGAAAGCCTTCTCAGCACCATCCTTGCCGGTATCGTTCAGGCGACAGGTAACCGTTTCCTTGGAATCTCTTACGGTAGCGGTGATGACGCCCCGGAAGTCGTCTGCTCCCTCGATATGACCTGCCATGCGGGCGATAGAGCCTGCCTTCAGCATCGGCAGGGTTGCGGCTCCGGCAACAGGGATGCCGTTGATGGAATCTACTACTATCTGATACTTAGGCAGATTGAGCGCAAGAGCCGGGTCGCCCAAGAGGGAATAGTTGAGATGGTTCACCGTGACATCGGAGCCGGAAGTTGGTCCGTTGCCGCTCACCAGGTCGTTCTGCGCCAGTCGGTGCGCCTCGCCTATCGTGACAGGCTTGCCATCTACCAGACTGAGCACTCTGTGGATGAAGGCACGGTTGATATGTCTGTTATACTGGGCGTAAACGGTACGGGTGGTGCCATAGAAGGCTACTGCGCCACCTTTATCATTGAGCAGCGCTGATTCGCCGATGTTGGCATCGAGCCCGTCGAACGGCATGATATCGCAGGAGGCAGTTACCCAGAGCGGCAGGTTGGTATTGCGGAAATCGGCAAAATCGGTGAGTTTCAGAACCGATTCGCTCGACATCTGGGTAGGATCGCCATGTCCGGCATAATCCATGATGAGGGCTCCCGCCGCCTGCTGCTGTTTGATGATTTTAGCAGCCTCAGGATAGGTATTGCCCGAAGAGGAGGTTTCGCGGGTATAAGCATCCCACATCACCTTCTTGACGAGATAGGCGGGATAGGTGGTGAGCACATCATTTGCCACCTCATCGGCATCCTTCATGTGGATGTTTTCGTTTCCGTCATCGCCCATAAACATCAGGGTGTTCTGCCAGGCGCCTACATTGGCATTCTGAGCATAACTGATGGTCTTGTCTACCAGCACCTGGGCTTCTTCTGCATAAGTTACCGGGAAGCGGCCTACGGCTACATCCTGCAGCTCGCGGTTAGGATACAGTCCGGCTCCCTCGCCGAGCATACCGAACCAGCTGTCGCTGACGAAGCAGGATACGGCGCTGAAGGAGTTTTCACTCTCAAAGCACAGCAGATAATCGTCTGGATTCAGGGTTCTGCAACCGGAGGTAAGCATGCGGTTATCCCATACGCAGTCGCCGAAAAGCAGGAGGTATTTCGGCATATCAGCCTCGCTCTGCGCCTTATCGGAAAGCATGCGCAGGTAGCGGCGGTAGGCGTTGGCATCGGGGGTACCGCTAGAAAATTCGTTATAGAGTTCATCGGCAGGCACGATGGTAACGCGCAGTCCGTCGTGCTGTTCATGAAAATTTTTCAGCCGCTGAGCCTGTTTCAGCAGTTTCTGTGAGGCGGGTATGATGATGACCATATCGGCTGCTCCATCGGCATGATGATCCTGGTTGGTGATGCCGTAGACATACTGGGCAGCCGGAATCTTTCCACCGGCGGCAAGGTTGGCTGCGGTAAAGGCACAGCTTCGAGGCTTTTCCCACGTTACGGAGATATAATCGAGGTGGATGGAAGCGCCCGACAAGACCTTGATGGAGATGGTATCCTTATCCTGGAAATCGGAATCGGGATAGGTGACAACCCGCTCTGTAGCCTTGAGGTAAGCAGTTTCCTCCGTAGGATTGTCATTCATGAGAGAAAGGGTGATTTCGCCCAAAGCCTTGCCATTCTTCAGTATCTGAGCCTTGCTGTTTGTGGCGGTAGTCAGGGCTACGGAGAGTTTGCCTATCGCAGAACCGGTGGTATTCATAATCACCACTTTCTTCTCATCGCCCACCTTCAGTTCTTCGGCATCGAAGAGGTTTCTGCCGCCATGATAATAGCTGTAACCATCTGACTCATAGAGGGAATGATAATCGTAAGACTGCGGATAATGGGAAGAGACAAAGGTGGCAGAATCCTGCACCAGTGGCTCTCCATCGGTCTGGGTAATAAAATAGTAGCCGTAATCGGAATAAGGATTACGGATGCGCTGGAGGGCGGTTTCTGACTTCCAGGATACCGGTCCCTCGGCATAGAAATAATGCTTGCCGCCAACGATGCACTGGGGAACTTCCTGCAAATCGTCAGTAGCCTGCAGTTCGCTCGCCAGAAGGGCTTCGTTCTGCAGATTGCCGCCATAGCCGTAAATCTTCACCTTGCTGATATCGGAGAAGCCTGCCTGGCGCACTACCTGTTCGGTAAGCTGATGGAAACCGGTTTCGCTGACTCTGATCTTCGCCCATCTGCCTGAGGCTAGGACGGAATGGGAGGCATAAAGGGAAGAGGCTGAGCGCAAAGCATCAGAAGAAGTGAAGGCTGATACTTTGCCCTTAGCCAACAGAGAACCTCGACTGGAACGCTCGGAGCGCTTCAGAGGACGGGCATCTACCTGGAGCATGAAGCTGACCAGCAGCTGATAGCGGTTATTGCGGAATACGACAGGACTGAAATCTATCTGGAGTACGCCCTGCTTACGGCATTCAGTAACCCGCTGCTGTGGAAATACCTGCTCAGGAGGAACTGCACCCGACAGGCGGTTGTAATTGGCGATGTCGGAGGCTGTCATATCGATATACTCGCCATATTTAAGGCTGACGGTATATACAGAATCACGATATGCACCGGTCAAAGGAATGGAATACACGAAACGGGGCAACACGGAATCTACTCTGACTTCTGAAGAGGTCAGATTGAAGAATCGCTGTGCCTGAGCAGGAGCCACCAGCATGAGCAGGCATGCCAGCAGCATGTATTTCCAAACCTTTGTTGTGTTCATATCGATATATTACTTGCAATATTGTTTATTTACAGTGAAAATCGAGCACCTTCCTGTCTTCGAGATAGCCTACGAGATGGTCGTCGATGTTGACAGGACCGCAGCCTGTAGGACATCCGGTATAGAGCAGGTCGCCCGTCTTGAGCGTGAAGTACTGGCTGATATAGGAGATGATTTCATCTACCTTGTAGAGCATATCGCTCGTGCAGCCTTCCTGTACGGTCTTGTCATTGAGGTCGAGGCGGAAGTGCAGTGCCTGGATATCACGGAACTTCTGGATGTCGACCCATTCGCCGATAACCGCAGAACCGTCGAATCCCTTGGCGAGTTCCCAAGGCTGGCCCGCCTCGCGCAGTTTCTTCTGCATCTCGCGTGCCGTAAAGTCGATACCTACGGTTACTGCATCGTAATAGCGGTGGGCGAAACGCTGCGGAATGGTCTTTCCCAACTTGGATATTCTGACCACTACTTCGGTTTCATACTCTATTCTTCCCAGATGATCAGGGATGAAGAAAGGCTTGCCGTTATTGAGCAAAGCAGAATCTGCCTTGGTAAAGATGACAGGACGCTCTGGTTTAGATAACGTGCCATGCAGCGATTTATTGTGTTCGGTATAGTTCATACCGATGGCAAATATCTTCATAACATCAAATTTTTATATAAAAAAGAAATGGGAGTTAGAAGCAAAGCGAGGCTTAACTTCATAACTCCCGGTATTCTAATTTAACTATAAGTCAAATTAACGCTTGCTTTTGAGTAATGATTACTCAGCAGCAAGAGTAAAGCGCTGGTAAGCAACGATCTTGAGATCCTTGCTCTGAGAAGCGAGGTACTGAGCAACAGTCTGCTTGTCACCGTCACCGAACTGGAACTCCTGGTCAACGAGGCAGTTCTCCTTGAAGAACTTAGCCAGACGACCATTAGCAATGTTCTGGATCATAGTAGGGTTCAAAGTAGCAGCCTTCTCCTCACCAACAGTCTTCTTGATGTTGCGAGCCTCTTCAGCCTGCTCAGGTGTCAACCAACCCTTCTTTGTATTGCTCTCGATGTGCTCCTCAGAGTCAACGTGAGCTGGGTTGATGCCAGCCTTCTTCAAAGCAGCGTTAACAGCCTTCTCTACGAGTTCTTCCTTAGTCTTGGCAACAGCAACCTCGAGCTCAGTCTTCTTAGTCTCCTCAGAAACTGAAGACTCGTCGAGAGCTACAGGGCGCATAGCAGCAACCTGCATAGCTACCTTGTGACCAGCCTCCTCGTTGTTCTCGTTGAGCTGAACCATAGTACACAAAGTGTGCTTGTTCATGTGGTCGTAAACCTCGATGTTGTCACCCTCGAGAACACAGTAGCCGTCGAGCTCCATCTTCTCGCCAGTGATACCAGAGCGCTGTGTAACAGCAGCCTGAGCATCAGCATCGCCAACCTTCAAAGTCTTCACCTCGTCGAGAGTGTGAGCCTTGGCAGCGATAGCAGCGTCGAGGATGTCAGATGTCAACTTGATGAAGTCAGCACCGTTAGCTACGAAGTCAGTCTCGCACTTGAGAGCGATGATAGCAGCGAAATCGTTAACCTTCTTAACGAGAACGCAACCGTTAGAAGTCTCACGGTCAGAACGCTTAGCAGCGATAGCGAGACCACGCTCACGGAGCAACTCCTTTGCCTTATCGAAATCACCTTCAGCCTCTGTGAGTGCCTTCTTAACGTCAGCAAGACCAGCACCAGTCATAGCGCGAAGTTTCTTGATATCTTCAATTGAAACAGCCATAATAATATTTTTATATTAAAAGTTAATAATAATCTTTGCTTAAAAGCTACTAAAGCCATCGAATCATAAACAGAATCAATGGCTTCAGTATATATTTCTTTGCCTAATTACTCAGCCTCGTCCTTGCGGGCAGCCTTCTTCTTAGGCTGGTCCTTCTGCTCAGCAGCAGCCTTGTCGTCAGCCTTCTCAGCCTTGCGCTCCTCGAGAGCCTCAGCGATAGCACCGCAAACTGCAGTAAGGATAGCATCTACAGAATCCTTAGCATCGTCGTTAGCTGGGATAACGTAATCAACATTCTTAGGATCAGAGTTGGTATCTACGATACCGAACACTGGAATACCAAGACGGTTAGCCTCCTTAACAGCGATATGCTCCTTCATTACGTCAACAACGAAGAGGGCTACTGGGAGACGGGCCATATCTGCGATAGAACCGAGGTTCTTCTCCAACTTAGCACGCTGGCGGCTTACCTGAAGCAACTCGCGCTTAGAGAGGTTAGAGAATGTACCATCGTTCAACAGACGATCGATGTTTGTCATTTTCTTAACTGCCTTACGGATTGTAGGGAAGTTGGTGAGCATACCACCAGCCCAACGCTCGTTTACGTATGGCATATTGATAGAAGCTGCCTTCTCAGCAACTACGTCCTTAGCTTGTTTTTTAGTAGCGACAAACAGGATCTTTCTACCTGTCTTGGCAATTGTCTTGAGAGCCTCAGCAGCCTCGTCGATCTTAGCGACAGTCTTGTTGAGGTCGATAATATGAATACCGTTACGCTCCATGAAGATGTAAGGAGCCATTGCTGGATTCCACTTGCGACGGAGGTGTCCGAAGTGGCAACCTGCCTGAAGTAACTGGTCAAAATTTGTTCTTGACATTGTTTTTTCTTTTTTAATTGTGTTTACTTTCTTTTTGAATCTAATGTTAGATCAGTCGATGAGTAGTCCCCGATTAATGGAATCTCACCGATTTAGATACTAAACTTTTTAGCTCAGCTATATATAATCTGTATATATATAATAAAATATGTATAAGATTAACGCTTGCTGAACTGGAAGCGACGACGAGCCTTTGGCTGACCTGGCTTCTTACGCTCAACAGCACGTGAGTCACGTGTCATGAAGCCTGCATCCTTCAAAGCCTTCTTATCGTTAGCGTCGATCTTAACGAGTGCGCGAGCGATAGCGAGGCGGAGAGCCTGGCTCTGACCGGTGAAACCACCACCGTCGAGGTTTGCCTTAATATCATACTTACCCTCAGCTTCGAGCAACTGCAATGGCTGCTTTACTACATAGCGAAGGATTGCTGATGGGAAATATGTCTCAATATCTTTCTTGTTGATTGTGATCTTACCGGTACCCTCTGTGAGGTATACACGAGCTACAGCGCTCTTACGGCGACCAATTGCATTAATTACTTCCATTCTACCTTAATTATTTATACTGGTTAATATCAATAGCCTTTGGCTGCTGTGCCTCGTGCTTGTGCTCTGTGCCATCGTAAATGAAGAGGTTGTCCATCAAAGAACGACCGAGAGGGCCCTTTGGCAACATACCCTTGATAGCGTGACGGAGGATCTTGTCCATTCCATCAGGACGCTTGCGCAACTCTGCTGGAGTATTGAAGCGCTGACCACCTGGATAACCAGTGTAACGAGTGTAAACCTTATCTGTTTCCTTCTTACCAGTGAAAACTACCTTAGCGGCATTGATAATGATTACGTTGTCACCACAATCTACGTGTGGAGTGAAAGTTGGCTTGTACTTTCCGCGGAGCAATTTAGCAACCTTAGAGCAGAGGCGACCTACAACCTGGTCGGTAGCGTCGATTACGACCCACTCTTTCTTAGCTGTTTCCTTGTTTACGGAAATAGTCTTGTAACTTAATGTGTCCATTTTAAAATTTAAATTTACTACTAAAAAACGTTTTTAATCTTTTTTACTCACTATTCAGACAGGTGATTCACTAACCACATACCCCGGCCACAGGACATGCTATTAACACACCATATCTTGGGGACTCTAAGCGTATCCCCGAAATAATCGGACTGCAAAATTACACATTTTTATTTGATTATGTGTAGGTTACGAGTTTTAATCCCAAACTTTTATGAATATTTAACTTAGTTTGCGCTTTTCTGCTTAGGATAAGCAAAAAAGAGTGCATTGTTAACGGCAATGCACTCTTTTTTATTATATCAATTCCTTATCCAGGAAATATTATCTGATAAACAGCAGCTCACGATACTTTGGCAATGTCCAAAGTTCATCGGCTACGAGAAGCTCGAGCTTGTCTATCTGATAACGGATTTCCTCCATCTTTGGAGCTACCGTGT
>JAJWAL010000116.1:0-9584 GCA_021618535.1 Segatella copri
GATACGACTTTTCCTCGTAACTTCCAAGGTTTTAGGGAAAAAATACTTGAAAAGGGGGAGGAGAAAGAAAAAAAATAGGCGGCTCCCGGAATTGAGAGCCGCCTATTGAATGTTATTCTTTAATCTTCTAATAATCTCCAAATGTTTAGGGGGATATTATTCTTCCTTGTTTTTTAGCAAGTCCATCATTTTCTTCATATCAGGCAAAGCCTTGCGTAACCTTTCAGGCATGTCATCCAACGTCTTGTAGGTAGCAACTCCCATCGGCTTGCTGTAGTCTCGAACAGCATATTCTGCATAAGAGTAGTTTGCTGATTGGCAAAGAATGATTCCAATAGACGGATTCTCGTGTGGCTTACGCACCTTGTCGTCGAGAATTTGGAGATAGCCAAAAAGTTGCCCAAGATAAGAGGTCTTAAACTCGCCAAGTTTTAGCTCTATGCAAACCATGGCGTTCAATTCTCGATTGAAAAACAGCAGGTCTGGGAATTGTTCAACACCATAGATTTCCAAATGGTATTGGTTGCCGATGAAAGCAAAGTCTCTGCCAAAGGTCATGATGAAATTCTTGATGTTCTGAACGATGCTTTGTTCTACAACTCGTTCGTCGACATCTATTTTTTCGCGTTCCCCAATCTCTTCTACATTGATAAAGTCAAGTAGATATTCATCCTTGAACATTTCTACTGCACGTCGAGCTTCCCTAGGATTGTTGATGGTCCTGGTAAAATTGTTAGGCATGCGTCCTTGGCTATGGTAAGCATCCTCCTTTATAAGTTGGCGGAGCTTCTTTACGGAAAGATGTTCCTCTACAGTGCGGTGAATATAATAAAAGCGTGCCGAAGTTTCTTTTGGTCCACTAATGATGGCAGAGTGGTGTGTGAATGGTACTTTAAAGAAGTCCTCAACAGGAAAATTCGGAATATTAGTAATAGATAAAGTATGGAATATATCTATCTGATTTTCACTATTTTGTAATTCAGCGGTTGCAACCGCTGAATTCTCAAAGCACAATTTAGCGGTTGCTGCCGTTGAATTACTGTCAAGCATATCCCATGCTTCATAAAAACGTCTCATGTCTCTTAGTTGAGTTTCCGAGAATCCTCGAAGACCTGGTAGTTCCTTGCGAAGTTGTTCGCTGATGGATGCTAATGCGCCCTCGCCCCATACTCCTTTGCGGGTATGTTGTGAAAGATATTTTCCGATGGCAAAATATAAAGCAAGTTGTATGCGGTTCACACCTTTGGCTGCTTCATATTGTCCTTGAAGTATGGCTGTCTTTATAGCGTTGACAGCATTGTTATATTGTATCAAACTATCCATAGAGTAATGTTTTAATTTGGTCTTCTAACAGAAGGCATACGGATTTTGGGACAAAGAAAATGCAAACGAGCGCAAAGAAAGCTTGCTTTCAATTTGCCGAGTGCAGCTTTTCTTATGCAAAGATACGACTTTTCCTCGTAACTTCCAAGGTTTTAGGGAAAAAATACTTGAAAAGGGGGAGGAGAAAAAGAAAATAGGCGACTCCCGGATTGGAGGAGAGTCGCCTGTTCTATGAGTTTTTAACCAATTCAGTAAAGTTCGACCAACTTTCAACTTTGAATCCTCTTAGATCTCTGACTGATTTCTTAAACCACTCTATTTTAGAAAGCTCCATAACTGTTTTTACAAGTGCAGTCAAATCATCATTCATCGTCATGTATGTACTGCCTTGCACCCACTCGAAACCATTTTTCTTTAGAAGCTCTTTTATTTCGTAGTAAGCCTTGTTGTAAGGTTCGCCATAGTATTTCTGTAAATCAGAAATTACCATATCAAATGCTAGTGCGTACATACTGCCTCCTTTGCTGGCTCAAATAAGTCCTTGTATCCAAAGAAGATGTTCCCATCTGCGGTTTTTGCGGAGATGACAATTCCTACGAAAGGATTGTTCTCAACTTCAATCACTTCGCCCTGTGTCCAGTCTTTGGCATGTGTCAAGTCTGGAGATATTAATACTTTGTCGCCTGTTCTCATAATCACAAAAATATAAATGTTGTACTTATTCGGTGCAAAGATACGACTTTTCCTTGTAACTTCCAAGGTTTTAGGGAAAAAATACTTGAAAAGGGGGAGGAGAAAGAAAAAAATAGGCGGCTCCCGGAATTGAGAGCCGCCTATAATATATGAGATAAAATAGAGTTATTTACTTGATTTCACCTGTGCCAGCAGTGAAGTTAAGAGTAACCTTTTGACCAGCCGTTACATTTACACGATTCTGGTCGTCACCACGGCCACGATATTCAATCTTGCCATCGAATACCATAAACTCAGACTGCCACCAATCGAAGCCATCAACGCTTACACACATACGAAGCTCTGCATCAGCAGCGAAAGCAGGAGACTCGAATACTCCGTCTTCGGTAGTAGGAATGGTGAACTTGTGAGAATCTGCAATGTTCCATTCGCCAGCAGCATCACCCATGAGATATACATTTGGCTGAAGCACTGTTAAGGTTTTTGTAGAACCATTCTGAACCTTTAGGAGATACCAACCAGCCTTACCTACAACAATATTACCATCTGAGCTACTGGTAATGTTTGCACCTGCTTCATCATTTATGGTAGTACCGGTGTAACCGAAGTCATCACCCCAATCTGCCTGAGGAGCAAACTTTAACTGCTCGCCCTCGTGGAGATAGATAATAGTCCAGAAGTCTTCCATTGAGCTATGGAAAGGAACCAACTGTAACCACTTGTCACCCCAACCATAGTTGCTACCTGTCAAGAAGAGATCAGGCTTAACCTCTTTGATAGTGTATGTCAAGTTGTTCATATCAAGAGTAACAATCCATGTACCAGCTCCAGGGATAACTGGAGTCTGAAGCTCACCCCATGAATCGCCATTATAGAGAATGTATCCGAATGGGTCTTCTGAACCGTTCTCCTTGCAGCCCAAGGCTCCCTTGTTGATGGAATCCCAGTCACCACTTACGAAGTTGCTGCCAGCATAGAACTTAAACCAGTTCTGGTCTTCTGTAGTTGTAACCTTCAACTGATAAACACCATCAGCTATTTTGTTCATCCAGACAGGAGATTTTTCATTCCAACCATTATCATTTACCTGTCCGAGCATATAGTAGCCCTTCTCATCGAGTTGAGGTGTTGCAGTTGGAGTAAACTTGCCTGTAGTCTCGCCCTTGGTAGTAATGCTTTCCGCATCACCAGAAGCGAGATTGATAGAAACTTGTGTCTCCACATTCAGGTCGCGAGCAACAGAGGCACGAGACTTATAATGCTCGCAAACGAGTTTCTCCAATTCAGATGCACTAACCTGAACGTTGTTGCCAACCATTGTTCCATTGATAGCTACTCCGTTTACCTTGACATCTTTGAAGGTGTAACCTGTGATATTGGCATCAGTAGAATTGAAATTGACTGTTACGAGATTGATGATACCATCTTCATCAGCCATGCTGCTTTCCGCCTCAGGACCGTTGGCAAAGGTTACCGCATTGGCTGCAGATGCTTCCTGCTCGTTGGCCTGTGGGTTAGCCCAGTCGTCGTAGTCGCCAGCGCAGCTGGCAAGTGCGAGACTTGCCATTGCTGCTAAGCTATATAATAATGTCTTTTTCATTGTGTTCATGTTTTTAATTATTCAACTTTTGCTGTATTCTTGTCGAAGTTGACATACAACTTCTGACCAACGCTACAAGCTACAGAATAGTCTGCGCCTTTATTTTTAGCCCAGTTGTCTACGAGATTACAATCACGCCAGAATACCTCACCCTTATAGATGGTGAACTCTGTACGCCACCAGTCGAGTTCTGGAATCTTGATGTATGCGCGGAGCTCGCCATCACCACCGAAAGCAGGAGATACCCATTCGCCAGTCTGGTCAGCAGGAGGAGTCATAGCCCAATCGGCAGCCTCATCGTCCCAATTACCACCAGCTGAAGCACCGATGATGTATGCTTTACCAGGATAAACATTCAGTGTGTAGTTGATGTCTTTCTTGTCTGCAGTAATTTCACCAACGAAGTGGAGAACGAACCAGCCGCCATGAGCAACTTTCAGGTTTCCTTCGCCATCATCTGAGATTTCTGCGCCAGCATTATCGTTGATAGCCAGGCTGCTATAGCCACGAGAGTCGTCCTTGCTTGTACCCCAATTGAATGTACCGCCATCTGGAACATAAACCATGGTGTAATAGTTGCCTTCCATACCATATACTGGAGCCACTGGCTTCCAGCTGCTCCAAGCATCCTGGATAGAAGAACCAACTACGAACAGCTTCTCTGGATACTTTGCACTAGGCTTGTTAGTAGCCTTCACAGAAGGCAAGGTGATGATGTTGGAATAGCACTCGCCAAGATCAGGGTTGGTTGTTCCGTCTAAGACAGCGCGCAGTCTTACATACACAGGCATTTCTGGTATGCTTGTGTCTGGGTCGGCATCTGGGTTGGCAGCCTGGAACATATCTACGAGTGTAGAATTCAACTCTTCTGCATCCACAGCCATTTTAGCTGTGGTGTATGAGGTTGCTAACTCTTTATGTGTGGTTGTTGGATCTGTCAGGAACTTCTTATCCAAAGCTACCTGTACATAATAGCGAACCACGTATGGAATATCGCCATAGTTTGGTTGGGTACAAGACAAGGTCAAGTACTTGGCTTTTGCCACATCGTATGTATAGTTTTCTGCGTATGCTGGTGTGTTCAATACAAATCCGTCAGCAACATGACTTAAATCCAATGTAGGATTGCTGTCATTGTCGTCAGAGCATGAAGTGAAGAGCAAAGGTAAAACCATTGCAGGCAACAGCATCAATTTAAAAAATATCTTTTTCATAATTGTTTTCTTTAATCAATTATTGTTCTTTATTCCGAAGAATCCCCGATTTTCTAAGATTAGTAATTAGGATTCTGAGTCATGTTAGGATTACCTGCAATGTCGGTAACAGGGATAGGATATACGTTGAACTTAGACTCGATACCGGTACCTCCTGCTTTACCTCCCTTGAAGTCCCAAAGATACTTGGAACCAGTGAAGAGGCCAAAGCGAACCAAGTCGCTGCGACGGCGACCTTCTACGTAGAACTCACGGCACCACTCGTCAATAAGTGTCTGCTCGTCTACAGAGGTAGCCTTTACCTGACGGTTGGCACGATTCTGAACCTTTAAGATGTCAGACAAACCTTCCTGGCTTCCATTGAGGCGCCACTTAGCCTCTGCACGTGTCAGGTAAATCTCTGCCAAGCGGAACAATGGGATATCTGTATCCATGAATGTACCATCGTGGACATCTGAACCGTCAGCATGGCGATTCTGCCATTTCACAATCGAAGCACCATTTGTGAAACCAGTAATCTGCTTACCAGGGCTAAGTTTGCGGATGCCGCCACCTACACCCATATAGAACATGGCACGGTCATCACCAGCTTTGTTGATGACATCTTTTGTTGTTACGTGCAATTCTTCATCCTTTGCGATAACCTGCTCCTCGGTGGCATTCTTCAACTCGTTGCCTTTTTTAGCCATAGGGATATCGTCATTAGGGAAGAATTTCTCAACCAAGTCCTTGCGGGCGAAGTTACAGCTCCAGTAGTTGCTGGTGAATGAGTTTGGCATTCCGGAAATTCGCATAGATGCTACGAGGTATGTAGAACCTGAGTATTCCTGAGTCTTCTTGCCATCCTGGCGGATAGGGAAGATAATCTCCTTCATAGCCTGAGGGTTCTGGTCGTTGTCGCCCATGAATACCTGCTCATAGCCTGAGAAACCATTCTTTGGTTCGGTTGACAAAGCGTAAGCTCCACTAGAGAGAATCTTGTCACAGTAATCCACTGCCTTTTGGTAGTCCTTTACCTGGCCATCAGTGTAAACTTCAGAGTTCAGAGCCAGACGAGCATGGAGGGCATAAGCTGCACCACGATCGGCACGGCCAAAGCCCTTGTCGTCATTGTAAGCACCTACTTCCTTCAGCTGTGGCTCAATCTCGGTCAATTCTTTGTCAATCCAGTCGTAAAGATCCTTGCCGGCCTTCTCTACAGGCAACTCACTATTAAATGTATCCTTGAAAGGTGCCTTGTGGAAGAGATCAAGGAAATAATAGTAGTTCAAGCAGCGGAGGAAACGAACCTCTGCAATAACATCGTCGCTCATCTTGCCAGTTTGATCATCGATAAATCGGTTGTGAAGGGTGATGTCGTATGCCAGGCGTTGGTATGCCCAGTTGGCACGTACTGAACTTGAGTTCCATGCAATATTGGTGAGGGCAGGGATATCGGTATCAGTCTGCCAAGCCCAGATAACCTCATCGGTGCAAAGCTCCTGAAGATTGAAGATGACACGATAGAAACCGCTTTCACCCTCATCCTGGCTCATATCAGCTTTTCCTGCAGGACCAGCCTGACCAGTCAAGCCAAGTGTTGCATATTGTTTAGCCAAAAGTCCATCGGCATCGTAAGTAGGTGATGACTGAGGGTCTATTGAGCTGATATTCAATTCGTCTGCGCAAGAAGCCAATCCCAAGCAGAGGAAACCGGCTACTGCAGTTTTGATTAATATATTTCTCATAATTATAATCCTTTATATATTAGAAGTTGAGGTTCAAACCAACCTGGAAACTCATTGGACGTGGATATGGATTGCTGTCGATACCACTGGTTACCTCTGGGTCGATACCCTTATATTTTGTGATGATGAATGGGTTCTGTGCTGTGAAGTAGATACGTCCGCTGCAAGAATTCTTAATCAATGCAGGGAAGCTGTAACCCAATGTAATATTGGTACACTTCAAGTAAGAAGCATTACGTACAAAGTAATCACTCAAGTAGTTCTGGGCAACTGTCAAACCTGTGAAACCGAGCTTAACGGCCTCTGGAGTGGTGTTGCTGAATGAACTGTTAGAGTAAAGACCTGATGCCGAGAGGGATGCTCTGTTGGCCAGGAAGTCATAATATACGTAGTTGCCCAAAGATGCACGGAATGCCATACTGAAGTCCCAATTCTTATAGAGGAACTTAGTGGTGAGACCCATGATAACATCTGGAGCTGGGTTCTTGTAGTAGTAACGGTCATCGTCGTTAATCTGACCATCAGCGTTGCGATCTACATACAGACCCTCGATTGGCTTGCCATTCTCATCGTATACCTGCTGGTAAACGAAGAAAGAGTTGACTGCTTCACCCACCTTGTTCTTCAGGATCTTTGTGTTGTTACCGCGAGAAATCTTGTCTCCTGTCCATACCCAGTCCTGAGCACCGGCATCAAGAGAGGTAATCTCATTGTGGTTCCAGCCTACATTATAGGTAATATCCCATGTAAAGTCCTTGGTAACGATAGGTTTTACGTCGAATGCCAGCTCAAGACCATAGTTCTTGAGGGAACCTACGTTCTTCAACAGGTTATCACCGAATGTAGTACCTCCTGGAACGTCAACTGTTGACAATAAATCGGTAGTCTTTCGATAGTAACCATCGATGTTGAAAGAGAAACGGTTGTTGAGAGCAGCGAAGTCGATACCTGCATTCCATGTTGTTGTCTTTTCCCAAGTCAACTGGTCATTGTACTTGTTTGGACGTACAGTCTGGTGGTAGTCGTTACCGAATGGATATTGAGCGTAAGAGTTACCTACTACATAAAGAGGTGCGTAGTAGAAGTCGTCGATACCATTCTGCTGACCGGTCTTACCCCAACCCAAACGGAGTTTTAAGTCATCGAGCCATTTTACATCTTTCAGGAATCCCTCGTGGTTAATCTTCCAGGCAAAGGCTGCTGATGGGAAGTAACCCCACTTCTTTCCCTTGGTAAAACGAGAAGAACCATCGGCACGGAATGTGGCGGTAATCAAGTAACGGTCAAGAAGATTATAGTTCAAACGGCTGAAGTATGATACCAGAGAGTTGTGGGTAGCCCACTCCTTTTCGCTGCGCTTTGCTGGGTTGTGCTGCCAATTGTAGTAACCTGTCTCCTCGTTGAGAACTGGGTTGTTTGCCTTCAGGTATTCATCTGTACCAAAGCCCTGTTCGTAGCCATGTCTGTGGTAGTGGCTCTGCTCGGCACCTGCCATAATATCGATGTCGTGAACACCAAACTTATGAGCATACTGTGCATAGGCATTACCTATCATGTTGTATTTCCAATAGTGAGTCATACCATCCCAGCCAAAATAGTTGTTAGAGTATGAGTACTTGGAAATCTCATCGCTTTGCTGTGTAGAGGTGTACTGAGCACCCAAGCTTGCATGCAGATGCAAATCCTCGAAACCATGAATCTTGTAATCTACCTCGAAGTTGCCGCTGTAGTCACGGGCGTGAGCTATAGTTTCTTTCTGATTGAGAAGAGCCACTGGGTTCTGGGCAGCATTATTGTTGGTTGTATTCTTCCAGTTAGGGTCTTTCATATCATCAGCCTTGTTAATCAGGTTCTGATAGTAACCGCCTGTAACTGCATACTGGTCGCCTTCACCAAAAACAGGCTCGGTTGGATTCATAGACAAAGCTCCACCGATAGCACCGCCTGCATCTGCATAGCGATCCTTCTCATACATAAACTTACCTGTGATGTTGAAGTTCAAGTGCTTGTCGAGCAATGATGGTGCCAAGTTGAGAGAAGCGTTGACACGATTCATCCAACTGGTCTTTACGATACCATTTGAGTTGTTGAAGCCTACACTGGCACGATATGGCATATTCTTCAAACCGCCCTGTACGCTTACGTTATGGTTGGTAGATACTGCTGTGCGGAAAATCTCGTCCTGCCAGTTGGTATCTGCATTGCCTAATTTTGATGCATCAAGACCATCGATAGAGCCGATAAGTTCCTTATACTGAGCTGCGTTCAAAACATCATATTTCTTCTGGATAGTAGAAATAGTTACATCGCCAGTGTAAGAAACAGAAGGCTTCTGACCATTGCGACCTTTCTTGGTAGTGATGATGATGACACCATTAGAAGCACGGCTACCATAAATAGCGGTAGCAGAAGCATCCTTCAATACGGTGAATGTCTCAATATCATTAGGATTGATCATTGCGAGGATATTACTCATACCTTTAGCAGTCTGGTTATCAATAACCAAACCATCTACTACATAGAGTGGGTCGTTTGATGCACTCAGAGAAGCACCACCACGAATACGAATCTGAGCACCTGCACCAGGTGTACCACCTGCAGTCTGTACATCTACACCCGCAATCTTACCAACCAACATATCTGATGCGTTGTTGGTGATACCCTTAGAAAGCTCATCTGGCTTGATGGCTGTAACAGAACCGGTCAAGTCGTTCTTCTTAGCACGACCATAACCGATGACAACGACCTCGTTCAAAGACTTCTGGTCGTCAACCAAGGTAATCATCATGTTAGATGTTGCTTTGATTGTTTTTGGTGTCATTCCAAGATAGGTGAAAGTAAGATTTGCACCTGGCGCTGCATCAACTGAGAAGTTACCATCCATGTCGGTAATGCCCACTGCCTTACCGTTAACTGTAATGGTAGCACCCATGATAGGCTCACCAGAAGCATCCTTCACATGTCCCTTAATCGCATTACTCTGCGCAAAGGAACTCACCGTCAGAAGCAGACCGCTTGCTAGGGTCA
>JAJWAL010000117.1:0-9519 GCA_021618535.1 Segatella copri
CGTATTATCCTTACACTATATTATATAAAGAAAAGAGCGCAGATATCTGCTTGCGGTCTCGATACTTAAGAGGCCTAGTATCTCCTTAAAGCCAATCTGACTTGATAAGGAATTACGCAGCTCTGCCGCTCGGGAGTGGCAATCATCACCGCGCTCTTTCTCGATTTCGGGTGCAAAGGTACGGAGTTTTAAAATATCTTGCAATACCTAAAAATCGGTAAACTGTGGCATCCCCATTTCTAGGTATTGCGAGTTTCGAAACTTTTTTGTATATTTGCAACCGAAATAGAAACATTATGAATGTTCTTGATACAAGGATGTTTTCATTTAAGGAGAAAGAAAGATGAAAAATCAGAAGATGTATGAAGCTGATGACAAGATGATCAGCATCATTAGAGACAATTATAACATTTTACAGAGCCTCGGCAGCTTTGGCATCAACCTGGGCTTTGGTGATAAAACTGTGCGCGAAGTTTGCGACGAGCAGAATGTGGATACTTATACATTTCTGGCTGTGGTAAACTTTACAATTAATGGTTACAAGGAGTATGACAATGCCGACCGTTTGTCGTTACCGACCTTATTGCATTATCTCAAGGCATCCCATGTCTATTATATTGATTTCCAGTTGCCTTTCATCCGTAAGGAACTCGTTGAGGCTTTGGATGAAACAGATAATCTGGCTCGCCTCATCCTGAAGCTCTATGATGATTATGCCCATAGTATAACCAATCATATGCGGTATGAAGAAAAGATGGTATTCCCTTATGTTCAGGCACTTATAGATGGTAATGCCAATGCAAACTTTGATATAGAAACCTTCTCGAAGCACCATGCTCAGGTAGATATGAAGTTAAAGGAACTCAAGAGTATCATTATCAAGTATTTGCCTTCTGATGGCTTGCATAATAATCAGCTCAGCGCCACTCTTTATGATATATATAATAATGAGGAATGGCTGAAACATCATTCTGAGGTTGAGGAAGAAATCTTTATTCCTGCAGTAAGAAATGCAGAGCGTAAACTGAAGCAGAATGATGTGAGTGCCAAGATTTCGAGCATGATTAATCAGACTCCGATGAGCGACGAACAGTTGAGCGACCGTGAGAAAGATGTGATTGTTGCTTTGGTTCAGGGAATGACCAACAAGGAGATTGCTGACCACCTGTTTATCTCTATCAATACGGTCATTACGCATCGCAGAAACATCGCCCGAAAGCTTCAGATTCACTCTCCTGCAGGTCTTACAATTTATGCCATCGTGAACAATTTGGTTGATATTTCTTCTGTAAAGCTGTAGTTTATCTGTGGAATATCAGTTTAAATAATGTTATTTTTTCTAAAATGATAGCGCCTTCCTCTCACATGAGGGGAAGGCGCTATCATTATATTTAGGTATGTGATGATTCTGCATCACTATTTATGGTGAAGGCTAGATCATATTGATGTCAACAAAACCATGCATCACAGCATAAATGGTGAGTGAAGACACACTTTTTAATCCCAGTTTTTCCTGTATTTTCTTGCGGTGGGTAATCACAGTAGTCAGTCCGATACAGAGTTGGTCGGCTATCTCTTTGTTGATTTTCCCTTGTGCTACCAGAGATAATACCTCTATTTCTCTATCCGACAGAACTTTTTCCTGAGTGACAGGGGGCATGGCAGGGATATGCTCGCCATGAGGATGACCGGAATGCTGCAGGTTGAGAAGCTCTTTTATCAGGTATCCTTCTGGTACATTGACGCAGAGACAATGAAATTCTGCAAGTTGCGAATTGGGATCGTTGCTGGGTGTTAGAACGATCACGTGGCGGTTCCTGTTGCCCTGTGTGAAGAAGTAACGGTGTTCCAGTACAATGTGCATAGATACAAAGCTATGAACAAAGTGGTCTGGATTGTTTGCCTCGTACTGACGGAACGAACCGAAGGTCGAGATTTTCATCATGGGCATCACCGACTCAAGCAGTTGTCTGAGTCCCATTGCGGCAAGCGTATTGCTCTCTACTATCGCCATCTCCGGCATCTGTTTGCCAGCCATGGCTTTCATCATTTCTTCATTCATCTCTGTTTATTTTACTTCTGCTACTGAAAGTTGGTTTATACTTATATCTTGTTTTTATAAGAATGGAGTGAGTACTTTTGCTGCAAACCAGCCTTTGAATCTCTGCCAGCCTGTACGCCACTCCCTCCAGTTCTTCTCATTGAGTAAGAAACTGTCTTTCTTTTCCCCATCAAAGAGCTGTACCAGTTGTTGGGTGGTACAAGAATCTATAATCACAGCATTCTCCTCATAGTCCCAGCGCAGACTTCGGGCATTGAGATTGGCACTGCCCACGGTACAGAACTTGCCGTCTACCATGATAATCTTGGTATGGTGGAAGCCCGGCGTATACATCCAAACATAGCATCCTGCCTTCATCAGTTTGTGGGCATTATAGAAGCCGCAGTCTGGAGTCAGTGGAATATCGCTCTTGGTAGATAGCATGATTTCTACCTTTACTCCTCTTTTCACTGCATTCTTCAATGCTTTTTTGAGCTTATGACTCAAGGTGAAGTAGGGGCTGATGATTTTGATACTGTCCTGTGCATCGTTGATGGCATTCACATAGAAATATCGGATGATATCCTTTGTAATATGCGGTTCGCGGTTGATGATGCCGACCATCTTTCTGTAGGCTGTTGCTGTCGTATCTGGCTTGAGATTCTCTACCAGATAATCCTTCTTCTTATATCTCCAGAACTCAGTGCTGTGCACATTCTGTCCGCTCACCTTGTTCCACATCTTGAGGAATATCTTCTGCAGGGTATTCACCTCACTGCCATCGATGCGACAGTGCATATCGTGCCATTCGCCTACTACCTTAGTACCTTTTATATAATAGTCAGCTACGTTCATACCGCCTGTATAGGCTATCTGCCCGTCGATGACAACGATTTTACGGTGATCACGGTTGAAGATGGCATGTACCCATGGAAACTTCAGGGGCTTATATTCATAAATCTCTATACCATTGGCACGGATTTTCTTGAGATGTCTCTTTCGCAGAGGCTTGTTGTTGGATGAGTTTCCGAAACCATCATATAAGGCTCTCACCTTTACACCCTCCTTTACCTTCTGTGCAAGAATATCAAAGAGAAGGGAGGCGATGCTGTCGTTGCGAAAGTTGAAGTATTCCAGGTGTACACTATGTTTAGCCTGTCGGATTGCCTGGAACATATCATCAAACTTTTCCTGACCATTCATCAGAAGGGTCACGGAATTATCGTGAGAAAAACTCACACCTTTCCCCCGAAGCTGATTTACAATCAGTGAATCGCTGGTCTGTGCGCTACACAGCGAACAAGACAGCCATAATGTCGCTATTAATAAAAAATATCTCATCTTATCTATAACCGTGTTATCTATAAATCCGTGTAATCCGTGCCTAAAAAATTATACCATGCAGGCATAGTGATCTACAATGCCCTTTAAATGATTATCCTTGTCAACAACCAGTACCGTATGTACCTTATACTTGTGCATGATGCGCTGAATCTCCGAAATCTTCGTCTTTGGAGTCACCATTTTCGGAGTGGTGGTCATGATGTCGCTTACTGTCTTGTTGAAGAATTCTGCCTGCCATTTCTCCATGGCGCGTCGGATATCACCATCTGTAATAAGTCCGATAACGTGGTTGTCTTCATCCAATGAGATACCCAATCCCAGTTTGCCCTTGCTTACGTGGATGATAGCCTCGCCCAGGTGCATTTCCTTAGGAATGATAGGCATGTCATCGCTGCGCATCACATCTTCTGCTGTGGTCAGCAGTCGTTTGCCTAATTCTCCGCCTGGATGGAACTGTGCAAAATCACGAGGCTTGAAGTGGCGTACCTGCATCAGGGCGATAGCCAGTGCATCACCCATAGCCAATGCTGCAGTAGTACTGCTGGTAGGGGCGAGGTTCAGCGGACAAGCCTCCTTCTTTACCTTTACGGTGATATGATGGTTGGAGTATTTTGCCAGCAGGGAATCTGGATTTCCGGTGATGGAAATGATAGGAACATTCATGTGGAGTACCATCGGGATGAAACGAAGCAGTTCATCGGTCTGACCGCTGTTACTCAGTGCCAGAACCACATCCTTGTCGGTCATCACACCTAAGTCGCCGTGATAGACATCCAGTGGATTGATGTAGAAGGCTGGTGTGCCTGTAGAGGCAAGTGTAGCGGCAATCTTGGCACCTACGTGTCCACTCTTGCCCACACCTGTAACGATAATCTTGCCTTGGCAATGATACATCATGTCTACTGCTTTCTCAAAGTTGTCGTCCAGATAAGGTATCTGGTCGAGAATGGCCTGCGCCTCGTCTCTAAGAGCCTGTTCGCCATAACCGCGAACAATCTTATCATCTATATTGTTATTTTTATCGGTCATTTCTAAATCATTTGAATTGGCTTTCCATTCGTACGCCGAACGTTGTTTCTTCATTCTTCACTCTTCGTTCTTCACTTACAAAAGTTCTGCGATAAGTGATTCCAACTTGTTTAATTCCAGCATATTGGCAGCATCGCTCTTGCCCTGGTCTGGGTCTGGATGTACTTCAAAGAAGTAGCCGGTAGCTCCGAAAGCTTTAGCCGCCTTTGCCATTGCTGGAACGAATTTGCGGTCGCCTACAGTCTTGCCGTCACCTGCACTCGGGCGCTGAACACTATGGGTACAGTCCATGATGACATTTGGCACAATCTCCTTCATGTCTGGGATGTTTCTGAAATCTACCACGAGATTGTTATAGCCGAAACAGTTGCCGCGTTCTGTGAGCCAAACTTCCTTGGCACCGCTCTCCAAAGCTTTCTCTACAGGATATTTCATATCTCTACCGCTCAGGAACTGTGCCTTCTTGATGTTGACGATTTTACCAGTCTTGGCTGCAGAAACCAGAAGGTCGGTCTGACGGCAGAGGAAGGCTGGAATCTGGAGAATATCACATACTTCGCCTGCTGCTGAAGCCTGATAACTCTCATGAATATCTGTTGTAACCTGAAGGTTGTACTTCTCCCTGATATCTCCCAGCATCTGGAGTCCTTTCTCCAGTCCTGGACCACGGAAAGAGTGGATGCTGGTACGGTTGGCTTTGTCGAATGAAGCCTTGAATATGATTTTAGTTCCTAACTTTTCGTTGATGCGGACGAGTTCCTGCGCTACTGTTTCCAATAGTTCCATTGACTCGATGACGCAAGGACCTGCTATGAATGTTGCCATATTTTTTATAGTTTATAGTTTATAGTTTATAGTTAATAGGGAATAAACCTGCTATTAACTGTAAACTACAAACTGTTAATTATTAACTTGTTTAATTGTAATTTCACGCTGTGGGAACGGAATCTCGATGTTGTGATCGTTGAGCGTATCGTAGATGCACTCCATGATGGTGGCATCATCGATGGCTTGGGTAAGCACGTTGACCCATACAACAATCTTGAGGGTGATGCAGCTGTCATCGAAACTCTTCAGTAACACCTTCACACCTTTGTCCTGATAGATACAATCCAGTTTCATCAGGGCATCGATGAGAATCTGTTTCACTTCCTTCACATTACTGCCATAAGCAATACCTACCTCCAGAATATCCAACTCATAACCATGATTCTTGGTCATGTTCTTGTAGTTCTTGGAGAAGAGCTGCGAGTTCTGGAAGGCTATGACCGAACCGTCGGTAGCCTCCAGCATCGTAGAGGTATAACTGATACTGCTCACCTTACCACGGGTGCCGTCGCAGATGATATAGTCACCTACCTTCACACGACCCATCATCAGAGAGACGCCGTAGTAGATGTTTTCGAGAATATCCTTTGATGCAAAACCCAGACCGGTTGATAAACCGGCAAAGATAGCAAGCAGCCATGATTTTCCTACCTGGAACACGTTCAGGGCTATCATCAGCCAGATACCCCAGATAATCACCTGCATCACGTTTTTGAACATCACAATCTTTGAGGCAGCCGACGCCTGGTCTGCCTTCTCGAAGTGATGACGCATGAAATCTACAGAAGTAATGTTGATGTAGTTGAACAGGAAGTACAGACAAGCTACCTCTGAAATACTGAAAAGCGATGCAGTGAAGTTGCTGGTCTTGATGTAATCCTTGTTGAATATCTCCCATGTCGTATCACTCATGTTGAATACATCTGCAGCCCAATAGATAGAGATGATGAACGAGAGCACGCCTGAAATAGGGAGCAATACCTTATAGATAAAGCGATACAGCCATTTGGCGGTAATCGCCTTGTCTGCCAGCTTCTTACGCTTGGCATATACGCTGAGCCATCCCTCGCAACAGGTGATGGTAAGCACGCAGGTAAGCTGCATGGTCCACCAGATGATAAGCTGGACGGCAAGCAGTGTGAAACCTGTCCAGGCAAAAATGGTACTTACTCCGAATACGGCAAGCGATATGAATGCGTATGTCTTGTCGGTGCGCAATACCTGGTTGTGCTTTCTGCCTATCACATTCCACTGCCAGAGAGCGCAGAGCAGAAGGACTGGTGGAAAGATAAGGTTTACCAGGTCGTTTGGTATCAGGATGATACGGAACACGATAACGATGAAACCTACCAGCATCAATGGCGAATAGATACGGAAGGTATTCTTGATCTTATCGTTGTCTACACGTAGCAGGATAGATACCAGGATGACGCCAACCAGCCAGGAATATTCTACCAGCAGCTGGCTTGCCATAATCACGAAGTTCTGGGTAACCGCCATTCTTACGATACCCAGGATGAATGCGAAGGTTACTACCGTCATCGCCATGATAAGGCATGGTCGTTTTGCCATAAAACTTTCCTTTTTGTTCTCGAACATACCATGCTTCATGAGTTGGGTAATCACGATGCGGATGGTAAAGAGATTGAGGAAGATAGAGATGAGCCCCCAGAAGATGATGATACCAAAGAGGATGAAGATGATACGAACATCCCATTGCGACATCATGCCCGGTACGGGCTTGTATTTCTCGGTTACAGACGTCTTCGCCTCCTTATAGTTCATGCTGATATTGCGGAGTATACGCAGATAGTTGTCGCCTCCATTATTGAAGATGCTGTTCTGGATATCTTCGTATCTGCGGTTGGCATAGTCGTTGAGTGCCTGTAACTTACGGTCGGTTCTGTCGTAAGCCTGCACATAGGCTTGCAGCTGTTTCTGTTTCTCTACCAGCTGGCGGCGGATATTGACAGCCAGAGTCAGGTCAACGTTTCGGTTCACCTGTGCTTCTTCGCTGAGAAACATGGTGTTCATGCCGTAGAGATAGTTGATGAGCGAATCGAAACGCGCCACCTCAACATTGTTCTTCTTGATCATCTGGCGGAAAGGAATAGCCTTCGACTTAAACTTCTTAAACTGCTCTGTAGCCTCATGACAGGCATACGTCATGTCGAAAATATACCCATTGCGCTGCGAATAGAGCATGATGGAGTTCTGGTCAGCCTGTTTCACAATACTGATGAGCTCCTGAATCACAGCCAACTGTTGAGCTTTGGCAGCTTGGTTCTGTTTCTCCAAGTCTATGTGATAGTTGGTCAATTCTGTGCGCAGCATATAGAGTGTTGTGTCCAGGTTGGCTTCCTTGAGCACAGCATTACTTGGCAGTACGAATGCCACCATCAGCAGAATTATGATGTATAGTCTCTTCTTCATATTTAGTAAATTTGACTGCAAAGTTATTAATAATTCGTGAAAAAGCAAAGAGAAAACCGCCTTTTTTGATATATTAGCACCTTTACGTTCGATTTTTAGGGTTATCTTTTGCATTTTTCATATAAATTGATTACATTTGCAACGTCAAAGGATACGTTAATTAATCAGATAAGAATATGAAGATACTCATAGCAGATAGTGGTAGTACCAAGACCGATTGGGCTCTGGTTGATGAACAGGGTAACGTGATGGTTACCTGTAAGACGCAGGGCATCAGTCCGATTCATCAGAGTGATGCCGAGATTTTGGATGTATTGTGTAAGGAACTTGTTCTGTCAGAGCAGCCTCAGGAGGTTTTCTTTTATGGCAGTGGAGTAACCGAGGCGATGAAGTCTCGCATGAAATCACTCTTGCAGCAGTCTTTTCCCGAAGCCAAGGTTGAGGCAGAAGGTGATATGCTGGGAGCAGCCCGTGCCCTCTTTGGCAAGAAACCGGGTATCGCCTGTATTTTGGGAACCGGTGCCAACAGTTGTCTTTACGACGGAGAGAAGATTGTGATGAACACTCCTCCGTTGGGATATATCCTGGGCGATGAGGGTAGTGGGGCAGTAATCGGCAAACTTTTCCTCAATGGTATCTTCAAGGGCACATTGCCTGTATCTCTAAAGAATAAATATCTTGCCTGGTCGGGCTTGGATTATCCTACTATTATTAATAAGGTGTACAGACAGCCGCTTGCCAATCGCTTCCTGGCTTCCATCTGTCCTTTTATCTCAGAACAGATAGCAGAAGGTGAGAAACATGAGAACGGGACTGACGAACTGAACGAAGCGATGTCACTCTATCGCATGATACTGGAGAGTTTCAATCAGTTCTACGCAAAGAATCTAACACCTTATATTAAATATGTCAAGGCGAGCACCGAGGATATAAGTCAGTTGGAGCCTGGCATGAAGGCATGGCATTCATCCTTGGAAGAAGAAATCCCGATGCTTGGTTTTGTTGGAAGCATTGCCTATTACTTTGAATCACCTTTGAAAAATGTGATGGAGGATGAGTTTCATCTCAAGATTTCCCAGATATTGAAAGCTCCGATGCCGGGGTTGATAAAATATCATATTAATTAAACTATTTTTGCACCAAAATGTATTTTATGCTACATTTTGGTGCTTTTTCGTTAAAAAATGTAGGTTGCGCAACATTTTATACGTAATTGATTAACCAAAACATACCCCATTGTGTCTGTTTTTTATCTATCTTTGCCCCCGAAAAGTAAATGTAAACAACGATAAATCGAGGCAATCCTCATAACCGAGGCTTATACCTTATTTATATAAAGGCAATATTCGACCTATGTTACATAGGCCCTATATTACACCTAGAAGCAACAATTATTAATTTAAACCTAAAGTAATTATGAGAAAAACATCTCAGAAATTCTCGCAGAGCCACATGCTCTGCAAAGTTGCTCTGGTAGCCATCATGTTGGTGTTCCAGGCAATGTTAGGAATCGGAGCGGGTGTCCTCAATGCTCAGACGGTTAAGGGTACTGTCATCTCTGGCAGTGACAATGAACCATTGATTGGTGCAAGTGTCATGGTGCAGGGTACAAAGACGGGTGCCGTAACTGACCTGGATGGTAACTTTACCATTGAAGCAAAGAACGGACAAACACTCGAAGTTTCGTATCTGGGCTTTATCACCCAAAAGATTAAAGTCACAGGTTCGACAATCAACGTAACCTTAAACGAAGACAAGCAGTCACTTGATGAAGTTGTCGTAGTAGGTTACGGTGTTCAGAAGAAAAAGCTGGTGACGGGTGCTACCGTTCAGTTGAAGGGTGA
>JAJWAL010000118.1:0-2225 GCA_021618535.1 Segatella copri
TAACATATTTAGTTTAACCATCCTAAAGGTGACAACTTTTTCACGTATAAGACAGATTGATATGGATATCATCCATTCTTCAAGATGCTTCTTTTGAAGTGAAATTCATATTTTGCGGTAAAAATACAGCAATTTCTTTGGTAAATTGCGGTATTTTTACCGCAATTTTTGTATATTTGCAGCCGTAAACATCAAATAAGGCAAGAAATATGGAATTATTGAAGCAACTTTCTGACAATCTTATCAAGCGTACCGATACTCGATACCTACGATATATGTATCATCAGATTCCTTGGTCGAATCGGATGACGGCTCTTGTTGGACCTCGTGGAGTCGGCAAGACAACACTTCTTTTGCAGTATATCAAATTGAATCTTCAGATGAAAGACACACTCTACGTGAGTGCAGAATCCATCTATTTCGCTAATCATACTCTCTTTGAAACTGCAATGAAGTTTAGCCAACTTGGCGGCAAGCATCTTTTTATCGATGAAATACATAAATATAAGGGATGGGCTACAGAACTTAAAATGATATACGATAATCTGCCAACCTTGCAAGTGGTATTTACCGGTTCTTCTGTGCTTGATATTTATAAAGGTACAGCAGATTTAAGTCGCCGGGTATTGGTCTTTACGATGCAAGGTTTGTCTTTTCGTGAATACATCGGTATGGAAAAGGGCATAGACATTCCTGTCTCTACATTGGAACAAATCGTAAACAATGAAGTTGTGTTGCCTGAGGAGATTGAGCATCCGTTGGCATTGTTTAATGAATATTTGCGCAAGGGCTACTATCCTTTTTCTAAGGATGAGGGCTATAGGATGCGACTGAATCAAGTGGTGAGTATGACTTTGGAGACGGATATTCCACAATATGCCAATTATACGGTGATGGTGTCCAGAAAATTGAAGGAACTGATGCAGGTAATAGCTGATAGTGTGCCTTTCAAGCCAAACATGAGTACCATTGCTACAACTATCAAGGTAGATCGCAATAACCTGCCCGATTACTTCGAACTTATGGAGCGTGCAGGTTTGATAGCCCAACTTCACGAGTCCACAGGAGGAGTGCGTGGTTTGGGTAAGGTAGAAAAGGTGTATCTTGATAATACCAACCTCTCCTTTGCTCTCTCTTCTTCGGTGCCTGATATTGGCAATCAGCGAGAGACTTTCTTTTTTAATCAGATGCGTGTGAATTATGCTGTCTTCAATTCTCCAATTTCTGATTTTCAGATAGAAGACAAGACATTTGAAATCGGTGGTAAAAAGAAAGGTCAGAAGCAGATTTCTGAGGCTAAAGAAGGATATGTTGTGAAGGATGATATAGAGACAGGCATGGGCAATGTTATTCCTCTCTGGGCTTTTGGTATGAACTATTAGACAATTATAAGTTAATGAAGAAAACTATTCTTATCGCTTGTCTGGGACTGGTAAGTCTGGGCTTGCAAGCACAGAGCATTTCGCTCGCTGGTGAATGGAATGTGGAGTTGGGAAAGAGCGGTAGTGCTTTTGCCAAGAGTAAGCGTGCCTTGCAGGGTGAGGTGAAGCGTGCCATTCTTCCCGGTACCATCGATACGAACCATCTGGGATTCGCTCCGAAAGATACGATGGAAACTACGCATCTTACAAGGCTCTATGCCTATAAAGGAGCTGCAAGATATTCCAGAACCATCAATATCCCGAAGGACTGGAAGAAGAAGCCGGTAGAACTCTTCCTGGAACGTACCCGACCGACATGGGTGTATGTGGATGGAGAACTGGTGGATTCCTGCAACTTCATCTCTACTCCCCAGCGCTATCTTCTGCCAAAGAAGATGAAGCCGGGCAAGCATCTCCTGGAAATTGTGGTGGATAATGGAAGAGGTGTGCCTGAGCAGGTTTACGGCTCCAGCCATGCTTATACGGAAGATACGCAGACCAACTGGAATGGAATTATCGGAAGGATTGAACTCCTGCTTGTCGGTTCTGCTGATAGCAAATCGGCAGAAACTCTAACAGGAGCAATCCCTAGCCGTTCTGTAGCTTCTCCTTCCGCCCTTCAGATGCCTGATTTCGCCAAGGATTTCCATATTGAGGGCGCTCACTTTTACGCCAATGGTCATAGGATATTCCTCCGTGGCAAGCACGATGCGGCTGTCTGGCCGCTGACGGGACATGTGGAGATGAGCGTGGAAGGCTGGATGAAGTATCTCGGAACCTGCAAGGAGTATGGAATCAACCATG
>JAJWAL010000118.1:2325-9496 GCA_021618535.1 Segatella copri
GTGGAAGGCTGGATGAAGTATCTCGGAACCTGCAAGGAGTATGGAATCAACCATGTGCGCTTTCATTCCTGGTGCCCACCGGAGGCGGCTTTCGTGGCAGCGGACAGTCTGGGAATCTATCTCCAGCCGGAGCTTCCTTTCTGGGGCTCTTTTGACAAGAAGGATGAAAGGCTGATGGCGTTCCTGCATCAGGAAGGTGAGAACATCCTCAGAGAATACGGTCATCATCCATCTTTCAGAATGATGGCGTTGGGGAATGAACTCTGGGGCGACATCGACAAGATGAAGGAGTTTGTGGATGATTTCCGCAAGATTGCGCCCGATAAATACTATACCTTCGGAAGCAATTACTATCTCGGTTATCAGGGAATAAAAGAAGGAATGGATTACTTCACCACTTGCCGAATCGGAGGTGAGGGATGGGGCAAATACAATACTCATACCCGTGGTTCCTTCTCGTTTGCCGATGCCTACGATGGAGGAATGATCAATCATTTCCATCCTAATTCAACGATGAATTTTGATGAGGCTTGCGATAAGGCAGGAATCCCAATCATCTCTCACGAAACAGGGCAGTTTCAGACCTATCCTGATTATCGGGAAATAAAGAAATACACCGGAGTGCTTCATCCTTATAACTTTGAAGTGTTCCGCCGCAGGCTGGCTGCTGCCGGAATGCTCTCGCAGGCAGATGATTTCCACAAGGCTTCGGGCTTATGGAGCGTGAAACTCTATAAAGCCGATATAGAGATGGATTTGAGAACCCGGAATATGGCGGGCTTCCAATTGCTCGATATTCAGGATTATCCCGGTCAGGGAAGTGCTTTCGTAGGCATCCTGGATGCGTTTATGGAGAGTAAGGGAATCACTACGCCCGAGGAATGGCGCCAGTGGTGTTCGCCAGTGGTTCCTCTGTTGAAAATGAAGAAGTTCTGCTTTGAGGATGGCGAGAAGATTCAGGCTAAGGTTAAGGTTGCCAACTATGGCGGTTCTTCGCTGAAGGGCAAGAAACTGAAATGGCATCTGGCTGCCGAGAACGGATTGTTCTGTATGGATGATGGAACTTTCAGCACCAAGGATGGTGAAGTGAGAAAGAATGTGGGCGACTTGATGGCTGAGGATGAGGGAGTATTGAACATCTTTTCATACGATGAAGGTTTGGTGGATGTGGGTGAACTGAATGGTGTTTTCCACGTGCAGAAACCTACCAAGCTGCTTCTTACATTAAATATTGAAGGAACGGAGGCAAGAAACTCCTACGAACTTTGGGTTTATCCGAAGAAGGCTTTGGAAAAGAAGGGCGTTATCATAGCCAAGGATTTGAATGATGAAGTGGTGAAAGTCTTGGAAAAGGGCGGGAAGGTGCTTTGGATGCTTACGGCTTCCAGCCATTTCGTGGCTGCCGATGATACGCTTTCGCAGGCAGATAATAAGTTATCGCAGGCAGATAATGCTACTCCTTATACTGTTGGCGGACTCTTCCAGACCGATTACTGGAATTATCGCATGTTCAAGACTATCTGCGAGAACAACAAGAAGAAGGTTTCTCCAGGAACTCTGGGTATTCTGACGAATCCGGAACATCCGATATTCAAGGGATTCCCTACGGAAATGCACACCAACTGGCAATGGTTCCCGGTTATCAAGGAATCGCATCCGCTGGTGCTTGACAACTTCGCCAAGGATTATCGCCCGATTGTTCAGGTGATAGATAATATCGAGCGGAACCATAAACTTGGTTTGGTGATGGAATGGAAGGTGGGAGCCGGAAAACTTCTCGTCTGCATGAGCGATTTGGAGAAGACTGCCAAATATCCGGAAGGCAAGGCTTTCTATCAGAGTGTAATTGATTATATGCGCTCTGCCGATTTCAATCCATCTGCAGAAATAACGGTGGATGAATTGAAGAAGAAACTTGTCGAGAAGCCTCGTCAGGTTTCATTGAAGGAGCTGAATAATATCTCGCAATATTAATAGAAATTCTGTAAGTTGCGAATCTGTAAGATAAAATAAGTTGAAAATCAGTAAGATAACAAGAATAGAAAGACTAAATAAAACAAGAGCGGAAGGCCAGGAGTTAACAGGTTAACAGTTAACAGCTGATTTTCCGCTCTTTTTATATTATCCTGAGATTAATCTTTAGCCTAGGATAAACCATTCTATCATCTCTGTTGATTCAGAGATAGGATTTACTTCGCATTGATTTCCTTCAAGAGGCGGTCTGCGTGTCCCCACTTATCCATCAGGTAGAGCACATAGCGAATATCTACTCCGATGCAGCGAGCCAGGCGCTTGTCGAAGTTGATGTCAGAGCTGAGGCTGTCCCAGTTGCCATCGAAGGCAAGACCAATCAACTCACCCTTACCATTGAACATAGGGCTACCAGAGTTACCACCGGTAATATCGTTGTTGGTGAGGAAGCAGAGCTGCATCTTGCCAGTCGTCTTATCCTGATACTTGCCGAAATCCTTCTCAGAGAGAAGCTCGTGCATGATAGGCTCAGCGTAGTAATCGATGAACTTATCGCCCTGCTTCATCTTCTCAACGAGGCTCTCGGCTGTGGTATAATAGCCAGATGGCTTACCACCGAGGTCGAAACCGCCTACCTGACCGTAGCTCAATCGCATGGTGAAGTTGGCGTCGCTGTAGTGAGGCATGTCTTCCTCCATACGGAGCTTGGCAGCGCAGAGGTACTTCTCCTGCTCGGCGATGCTATCGTTGATGCTGCCCATCTGAGCAGCGAAATCTGCAAATACATCGTTCAAATCCATACCGAAGCTTACGCCTGGATCCTTCTCATATCCCTTCTTGTTGAAGTAGAGCTTGGCCCCCTTCTTCATGATGAGAGATTTCTCCCAGAGATAATCCACATACTTGGCGTAGTTACCGCCAAACTCAGTATCGATGGTCTTGTAGAACTTAGGCAACCACTTGCTGTCTACGTGCTCCTTGTAGTTCTTCAGAAGGGTAGCGAGCACTTCCTTATCGAGCGCCATATCCCATTCTGCAGAGTTATCTTCAAACTCATGATACTGCTTCTTCTTGTTCTTCTCAGGACCCTTCACCTCCATGTTGGTCTGGAGCTTGATGGCACGGGTAGAGAACTCGATATTGCTTCTTCTTGTGAAAGATTCAGCGAAGTTGGTCCAGGCGTATTTCACGTCTGCGCTCTCCTTGTAGAGCTTGGCGAGCTTGTCGAAATCTACCTTGTGGGCGAGGTCGTTGGCTGCCTTGGCTGTATCCTGCCAAGCACGGAGACGGGTTTCGTACTCACGCTTCAGATTCACGATGCCGATAGAATCGATACACTTGTTCATACCGATGGAGTTCTTCCAGTAGTTGGAGCTCTGGGCGTACTTGCTGTCATACTTGATGCGCACAGCCTCGTCGGCACGCATGTGCTTCTGCATCACCTCCTGCTTTACGCCACGAACCTGGGCACGAGGTGCATTCTCAGCATCGCGCATGGTCTGGATTCCGTAGCTTGAAAGATAGCGCTCTGTGCTGCCTGGGTAACCCATGGTCATCGCATAGTCGCCATCCTTGTAACCCTGGAGAGAAACCTGAGCCCAACGCTTAGGATGATAAGGCACATTGTCCTTGCTGTAGGCAGCAGGACCATTGGTCTTAGGGTCAGCATAGATGCGGAATACAGAGAAGTCGCAGGTCTGGCGAGGCCACATCCAGTTGTCTGTATCACCACCAAACTTACCCATTGACTTTGGTACGGTGAAAACCAGACGCAGGTCGGTGAAGTCGCGATAGGTAGTAGCGTACCATTTGTTGCCCTCGTAGAAAGGCTGAACGGTGATATGAAGGGTAGAATCGTTCTTCTTCGCCTCTTTGGTCATCTCGTTCTCCAGAGAATCGATGAGTTCATCGCGCTTCTTGTTGTCGAGTTTCTCGTATCCGAGGCTCATCACCTTATCGGTTACATCCTTCTGCTCAACCATAAAGCTGACGAACATATTCTCGTTAGGCAATTCCTCTGCGTATGATTTTGCAAAGAAACCGTTGAGCATGTAGTCGTGCTCCACGGTAGAGTGGCTTCTGATAGCCTCGAAACCGCAATGGTGGTTGGTAAATACCAAACCGTCTGGAGAAACGACTACGCCCGAGCAATAGCCCGAGAAGTTTACCACAGCATTCTTCAAGGCGTTCTCGCCGTTGTAGAGCTGGTCGTAAGTCATACTGAAGCCTTCGCGCTGCATCATCTCATATACAGCGTTAGGCAAGTTGTAAATCGTCCACATTCCCTCGTCAGCGTGAGCGGTGTTGATTCCGCAGAACGCCATGATAGAGGCGATAAGGACCGTTGCTTTTTTCTTCATTACTTGTTTTTGTTTTCTATTTTTATTATGATGTTATTTATTCTTTTTCTCATACCCTTCTTTCCAAGTCTTTGCCTGTTCTGTCATTCGATATTGCTGGCGTGGATGTCTTGGGGTGTTTGGATATTTCATCTCCAAGGCTCCTTCGGCTAGGGCTGGGGTAATGTATTCCTTTCTAAATCTGGTTCTGTTCTTTAATCCAAACAGGTTCATTATATCACCGATGGATAGATAATCTTTATTTATACGAATAATGAGTTCTTCTACTTGGGACGAACTTGGGACAAACTTGGGACAAGCTTGGGACGAGCTTGGGACATTTTCTTCTCCTTCTTTATTTATGAAGTTGTTTTTCTGTCCACTTCCTGTTTGAGAATTTAAGTTCGGCTGCTCTTTCCAATCATCAGTCGGCCGGATATGCAAATATCTGTTCTTGAGAACCCAACCATCTTTTAGGAGTAAGTTCCTGAAGAAACGAACCAGGTAGATAGGAGAGTAATCAATGCCTTTCTGAATGTTGCGATAGTTGGCACGAACCAGGGCTTTGCGGAAATACCAGGAGTGTTTGGCGAACATTTCGTTGTTCCCGCAAGCGCTTGAATTGAGCTAAGCACTCCTCCAGCGAAAGCGGATGCTCTCGCCAATAAGCCATGCTTTTTTGCATTTGGGCATTGACTTTCTTGTGATAATCGTTCAGTTGTATCTCCATCCATTTATGTATTATATTGTTAGAATATTACGTTTGCAAAGTTACGACTATTTCCCGAATTTTCCAAGGCTTCGCTTGATTTTCTTCATAATTTGCCTTTTTGCTGATAACATTCCTGGTGATAGAACCTCCTGCTCCAGCATATCTAAAGCCATTCTTAACTCTTCGAGGAGTTCGGGATAGTATTTCATCTGCTCGTAGGCGAGCTTCATGCAGTAGCAGCGGATGGCGTAGGGTTGGGAACAGGCGGTAATCTTGGCAATGCAGAAATCGATGAAATCGGAGCGGAGTGATTCTTCCAAGAAAGGCTGACGGAGAAGGAGATGGAGCATCAGGCGGCGCTTGGTCTCATTCTTCTCTACGAGAACTCGGTCTATTAAGTCATCGTGCTTGGCATAGAGCCACTCGTTGTTCTGCATGTCGAAATGAGTGAATACCCACAGGGCATTTGTAGATATTCGCTCGTCCTCATCAAATGTTAGTTGATAAAGATGAGCTTTCTTACGGTTATTACCATGGGTAAGAATACAAATCTCATAGATGTCATCCATGCAAAGTTTCTTATTCAGTTTCTTCCTCATGCTTCTATGGCTTATTTGATGATGAAACTCTTCTCTACCTTGTGTTTAACAAATTCTCTAGCTGCGAATAGTGGTACATTTTCCATCCATTTTTGGTCTTGGAAACCTCGCATGGAGAAACGGATACCTTTGAGATGATAGGAGGCAAAATCGTGAGTGATAAATGCTGCTAGTGATTTTGCCTTTACATTCTCCTCAGCCTTTACTTCTATTGGTAAGATTTCGCTGCCGGCTTGTACCATGAAATCGATTTCTTGGGTAGAGCTTGGCTTACTGTAATAATATATGGGTAAGTAAGGAAGAGATTTCAGCTGTTGAAGCACGAAATTCTCTGTAAACGCCCCCTTGTATTCGCTAAACACGTTGTTGCCAATGAGAATCTGGTCAGGTTGTGCCATTGTGAGTGCTCCCAACAAACCTACATCAAGCACATATAATTTGAAAGCATCCATGTCTGCATAGAATTTTAATGGAGATTTGGCATCTCTTGTTCTTTCTACCTTATGGACGAGTCCTGCGTCAATGAGCCATTGTATTGCAATCTCGAAATCTTTAGCCCTAGCTCCTTTTCTTATTGCACCATAGATGAACTTCTTGTTCTCGCGAGCCAGTTGGGCTGGGATTGATTGCCATACCATTCTTACTCTTTGTGTCTGTTCTTCGGTGTGTTTGCTGATATCTGCCTCGTATGCATTCAAGATGTTTTGTTGAATTTGCCTTACTTGCATTGGGTTGTGATTTTGTGTAAATTCCAATACTGCTTCGGGCATACCTCCAACAAAGTAGTATCGTCGAAGGTATTCTATGAATTTTGGGGCGAGGCTGTTGATAAGTTCCTTATCTCCGCTTTGCAATAAATCCAAAAGTTGTTTCTCTCCATTGGCAAGTAGAAATTCCTCATAAGTCATGGGGTAGAGGTGCATGATGTCAACTTTACCGACAGGGAAGGATTCTCCTTTCATGTTCATGACACCGAGCAATGATCCTGCTACGATGATATGCAATTCTGGCTTGTCTTCACAGAAATATTTCAGCGAGGACAAAACAGGTGGAATCTCTTGTATCTCATCGAGAAATACAAGGGTCTTGCCAGGAGTGATGTCTTGGTGTGCATAAGCAGCAAGGCCGATGGAAAGTCTTTCTGCATTTGCGTCACCTTGAAAAAGTTGAGCAATGCTTTTGTTTTTGTAACAGTTGATGTAAACCATATTCTCAAATTCGTTGTTGCCAAACTCTTTGATGATATAGGTCTTGCCAACTTGTCTTGCTCCATACATGATGAGTGGCTTCCTGTTACTGGATAATTTCCAGTCTTTCAGATGGTTGTATATGAATCTTTTCATGTTTGCTACACTTTTGTGAGGGAATGATATTTGTGCCTATATATTTTTATGAGGGAATAATGTCTTATTACCAACACTTTTGTGAGGGAATATTGCTGCAAAGATACTGATTTCTTTTGAAAAACCACAAAAAACGTCCTTAAAAATGTGTAAAACCACAAAAGGTCGTCCTTAAAAGTGTGATATTTTACAACAAGTCGAACTAAA
>JAJWAL010000119.1:0-9456 GCA_021618535.1 Segatella copri
ATTTTGAGGGATATTTTTTTATAGTTCCAGAAAAATCAGCATTTTTCAGTGTACTTTTCTCCCTACCGAGAGTGGTTTTCCATTACTTTTGCACTTGAAAATTCAAATCATTTATCAATCATTTAATACTAATTACGTATGAAAAAGAATATCACTTTCAACAGTAAGCACATACAATGGTTTCTGTTTTTATGCTTAAGTTTCAGCATCACATTCTGTATATTTCTGCTAACTTCGTGCAGCGATGATGACCATGGAGAAGTAAACAATCAGGCACACTATCAAGACGTACCAGCCAGTCTGCTGACCGATGCCAAGAAACTGGAGATGGTCCGGTCCATCCAGGACTTGAAAGACGGAAGATTCTTCTATCTTGACTATACGGAGGATTACAAACTCTCTACCATATCAGGCTATAACCTTACCGACAACACCCAACTGATTGGTGCCGTATTGAAAACCCTCTGCGACAAAACACCATCCTGGCTCAAGGCAAGAGTCAAGCTGGATGCCGGCTGCAGTGCCTTTGCTGTTACGACACCTGATACTGGTGATTATCTGATGGGGCGCAACTTTGACTACTCTCACGATAATGAACCGATTGCAGCAGCCCTGGTTCGCACGGCTCCAGAAGGTGGACTGAAATCCATCAGCATGGTGGATGCCTACTGGATAGGTTACCGCCAGGATCTGTGGCATTACATTCTATATAACAAGGAACAGTTTGAGAAACATAAGACGCAAGACCTTTCCTATATCATGGCATTCCCATATCTTCTGATGGACGGCATGAACGAGGCAGGCTTTGCCGTATCCGTACTCCATCTCGACGGCAAGCCAACCCAGCAGGCAAGCACGGGCAAGAAACTGACTACAACCCTGGCCTTACGCATGATGCTGGATCATGCAAGAACGGTAGATGAAGCTCTCAAGATTCTGGACGGATATGACCTCTGGATACCGGATAATGACGGCAACTATCATTTCTACATGGCAGATGCCACGGGCCGTTATGCCATCGTAGAATTCGTATATGACAAGGATCACCAAAGCAAGATTTACATCGACGATGAATATACGGGTGAAGACGGAAAGACTCATTTCAAATATCCTGACGTATTGCCAAACACCCGCGAGGTGATAGAAAAGCGCTATGCCAGCAATTTCTATGTATCTGAAACCATGGCATGTTCAGATAAAGGTCCGAAACTCTCGAACCACGGCAAGACCCGCTACGACATGATGGAATTCGTCATCAAGCAGAACAGTAACCAGTTGTCAGAGGAAGGAGCCATGAATCTGCTCAATGGTGTGAGTCAGGCAGAAACTCCAGGCAATCCAACGAGCCATACCCAGTGGTCGGTGGTATACAATCTCTCCCAGCGCAAGGCAACCATCTGCGTGAACAGAGATTACAAGAACAAGTTTACGTTCTATGCAAAATAATACATTAACTGATAAATGGACAAGATTATGAAAAAAGTAACATTATTTTTAAACAAGGCTACTTACTTGGTGATGCTTCTCATAGCTTCGCTGACTATGTTTACAGGCTGTTCGGATGATGACAAAACGTCTTCGGCGGAAAACTTTCCACCATCAGATGAAGAAACCCATTTCAACAGCGCTATAACTGGTATTCAATATAAGGGCAATACTGTAATGCTGGGATTGAGCGAAAAGGCTGAAATGACGAAAGCCTGTAACTCCTCTTCCCTAACAGACAAGCCACGGTTTCGGAATCAACCGACCTGCTGATTATCCCTGCCGGGGATAAATACCAGAAGGAAGCTGAGCAAGTTATGGAGCAGGGCGGAATTGTAGCAACCTACCAGCCTTCTGATGATATTCTGCTATCGGCTACGGACGGTCAGGGGTATAGCTACAAGGTATATGAACCTAACCAGGACGAGGTATTCGTTGACAACAGCCAGGAAGCGGCTGAAACCCAATCATATACCAATCTGTTTGATGACGTGGAATGGAATCAGCCAGAACTGCAGGAAGAAGACCTGAATAATGACGGCTCCGGTGATGAGATGGCCGACTTGGATGCTGTAGATCCGGAACTTGGGGACAACGACATCTATACCTATCTGAACGGATGGGTAGCAGATATGAACAAATACGAAGAAAAGAAAGTAGAAAATTCAAATGGTGATGATGACCTCAGCAAGGATTTTACCCAGTACCATTATGGTAAGACTTTTACTTATAATGACAAAAAGGAAGTTCGCCATCTGGCATTGTCGAAACGGGATTATATCGAAGGCAGCGGAGCCATCAATGTTTCGTTTGACATCTATCAGGTTCATTGCTATGATGGCCAGGCAGGTTCGGGCGATTACTATATAGTGAACATGTCGTCAAGCGTAAGCAATAATGACATGTACAAGGGTAGATGGTGGAACAGACACGGAGGTTCGTATGTACGTATTTGCGGTTTCTACGGCAAAGCATTCGCCATGGAATGTATCCCGTTGAAATGTGAGACAAAGAATGGCAAAAAGGTATATACGGAATTGGGTACAGACGATATATTTTTTACAGCGAGCGGAACACCTAGTCCACAAACAACAATTAACCAGGTTACCTATACCTCTTCACATACTCGTGGTGTAGAAGCTGGGGTATCCGTAGCAGCAGGAGTAAAGGGAGACATGCCATATGCTGAAAAAAAATACAACCTGAAGGCAGCATGGTCATGGACTCACTCCAAGACCTATACCATTAACGACATGGACATCAAGAATACGCAGAGGAAGAACATTGCAGCCTATGAGCTGGTATTCAAGAACCTGCCATATTTCAGATGGCAAAGTTACCGTGGATTTGAGGAAGGAAATTCCAACATATATAGAGCTACTGCCGAAGTGAATGCTGCATGGGCATGGTATATGCCAAAAATGAAAGACAATTCGGATGAATCGCCTATAGCCATCAGGTTTATCGCTAGGCCAACCTATGGTGCCATGAGTTTTGTCTCATCCCAAAAAGATCTTCATACATTCACCTATACAGACATAGGTAATGTTAATTACGTCATCGACCTGCAACCTTTCACACGAGATCGCTATGCACCGCTTCAGTTCACAAACAATCTGAACGACAAAGTTGCCATCTCAAACATTGAGATTTACAAGAAGGGAGAACAGAAAGCTATCTGGAGCTATAAATCTACCCTGCAGAATGGTTCCAGCATTACAACTCCACCATTGAGAATAGCAGATAATTACGAGGTTAAGTTTACTACAGTAAATGGCAAAACCTATAAATACAAGAAGTACAATCAGGTATTGTCTCTCCAGTGGGATATCTCCAACATCGATTGTAACAAGATTTATGCAAAAGAAGATTTTGCCGAGAAATAATATAAAAATAGGTCTAGCTACACCTCGCTAAGCGGGGTCGCTAGACCTATCTTCTTATAGTTCTTTCTTCAGTTCATTATACAAGTCCACAGGACCTAAATGCCAATATTTGGTACTTTCTGTAGACAGCTTTTTATATAGTTGTGAATGATATATACGATTGATGGCATCTGTAAGACTTATACCCTTGTCTTGCGAGAGCCAAGGAGCAAGCCATCCAATCTTCAATGGCAACAACATATAAAGATTGTCTTGTGTTATTTTTGCACTCATAACTGTATGATTTCTGATTCAACAAATTTAATGGCAAGCAGTGACTTCTCTGTATGGAAAAGATACTGGTCAACTAATTTATAAGTTTTCAACTCTTTAATGAGAGTAGGCAAACTGATGATGCCGCCTTCATAGAGTGCGAATTGGGTGTAAACGCTATCGTTTGCTACAGGCCCATACACAACATCATAATCGTGGATAAATTGTCTATCTGTACGATTCCTCATAACAAAATTCACCCATTCTTCTGTTGGTTTTTCGAAGAAGAGTGATTTCATATTCTTTAGAGCGTTATCATCCAACTCGTAGATATTTATGTATCCGACAGCTACTCCCTTATCTTTCATTCTTCTCTCTACCCATTTCTTTGCCTGTTCGTAAGAAGTAGTTGTATAGAAACCGAACCCATAGTCAAGAGAACGGTTAGGTTGACGTATTTCCGGATTTCTAACTTCCTCAATACTTCCATGATATATTTTGCTCATTTTCTTCTTTCGTTTATCATTTTGTCAATTTCTTCTATCAGCCACTGACCACCTTGTGTATGAAGCACTTCATAGAATTCACAGAAATGCTCAGCTATGCCATACTGTTCAAACAAATTCACTACATCTTCTGTAGACATATCCTTTGCCTTAGCATATTGTTCTATGCAGAATGACACAAATACAGCCTTGCCTTGTTTTTCTTTATCCATTATTATTCTCCTTTCTGTGGCTCAGCCACATATAGTTGATTTTACATGAGCTTTCTCTAATAAGAATACACCCTCAGCTCTATCTGTACCTTTCTAATGATCGCATAACTGTTTTATACACAGTTTGAGGAGACTGCTTATAATGCATTACGGCTGAAATTATTATGGAATCACCTTTCACTACATAATAGAGCACATTAGGGAATAGCTGCAAATGTCTAACTGTAAATTGAGAATCAGACAAATCAGAATCTAATATGCCACGATTTGGATTTCTCAGTAAACTATTAACATTAGCATCGAACTTATCAAACACTTTTCTTGCTGTTATAGAACCATATTCTGTTGCTACAAAATCTAAAACATCGTTCAATTGTCTTGAAGCAAGCAGTGACCATTCTATTTCCATCCTCGTTCCGCTTTTATACGACTCATTAATTCTGAATGGGAAATGGTATTACCATTTTCATGATCCTTTAATGCCATCTCCACACTAGCTGCCAAGGCTTCACGAGGAATCTCGTTCACAAAAACTTCTATCTCATCAGACTCAGGAACGTCATAAGGATTTACCTTATCCATTGTTGTATAAAGCAATGTGATAAGCTCATTCTTGTCATCGTCACTCCAGTTTTTCACTTCATTCCAAACAGGAGTCGATGTTATATTGCTATAATCTGATAGTTTCATAATCATCTCTATTTTAAAACCTTTCTGCAAAAATACGGTAATTATCTGATAATTCAAAGAATATTCGAAATTTTAACACAAAAATGTATCACAAAGTATTTGCTTAACAGAAGAGGACAAACAAAGAATGGCGAAACCAGCAGACTGTCAGCCTACTCATTTCGCCACTTACATATTTATCTCGCAAAAAGATGAATTAGTCTTCATCAGCAAACTCATTCAGAGTATATGTGCTGCTGCCATCGAAACAATGGGTACATACCCGGCACTTTGGAAGACCGATGGCCTCTACCAGCTGCTCGATGGTGTTGAACTTCAGGGAAGTCAAGCCCAACTGGCTGGCAATCTCATCTACCATCTTCTGATACTCAGGAGAACCGGTGGTAGCGTATTTCTCAAGATTCTTGTTGGCATCGCCCTCAAACTTCTCGATGATGCGACGGGTAATCAGCTCCATATCACTCTTTGAAGAAGTGAAGTTGATGAACGGACAGCCATATACCAATGGAGGACAGGCTATACGCATGTGGCACTCCTTCAAGCCAGCCTGGTCGAAAAGCACCTTCACATTGTCGCGAAGCTGGGTACCACGAACGATACTGTCATCGCAGAACAATACTCGCTTGCCCTTCAGCATCGCCTTATTAGGAATCAGCTTCATCTTGGCTACCAGTGAACGCATGCTCTGGTTGCTAGGAGTAAAACTGCGAGGCCATGTAGGAGTATACTTGGCAATACAACGCTGGTAAGGCACACCCTTTCCGGCAGCATAACCCATCGCCATACCCGTACCTGAATCAGGAATACCGCTGCAGCAATCCACCTCCACATCATCGGTCTTGGCGAGATTGAAGCCGTTGGTGAAACGCGCCTCCTCTACATTCTTGCCTTCGTAGGTAGATGTAGGGAATCCGTAGTAAACCCAGAGGAAAGAGCAAACCTGCATCTTCTTGTTGGCAGGTCGGATTTGCTCCATGCCATCAGCTTTAATCTTCACGATTTCGCCTGGTCCTACCTCATATGCTGTTTCATAATCGAGGTTAGGGAACGAGGTGGTTTCGCTGGAAGCCGCATAAGCACCTTCCTTCTTGCCGATGATGATTGGAGTACGTCCCCAACTGTCACGCGCACAGATGATGCCATCCTCGGTAAGGATCATCATGGTGCAGGAACCTTTGATGTGATGGAAAACGTTTTCGATACCTTCTCTGAAGGTTTTACCCTGAATAATAAGCAGAGCCACCAACTCAGTAGGATTGGTACTACCCGAAGACATCTCTGCAAAATGCATGTTCTTTTCGAGCAGAAGCTGAGTAAGTTCATCCTTGTTTACTATCTTAGCTACGGTGCAAATGGCAAAGCGGCCAAGATGAGAGTTCATGATGAGTGGCTGGGCATCTGTATCGCTAATCACGCCGATACCCGATGTAGCTCCTTCAAACTTGTTGAGTGTAGGTTCAAACTTCGTTCTGAAGTATGAACTTTCCAGATTGTGGATAGAGCGCACGAAGCCCTTCTCACTACTGTAGGTTGCCAAACCGCCCCGGCGTGTGCCGAGATGTGAGTTGTAATCTGTGCCGTAAAAGAGATCAGCGACACAGCTTTTCTTGGAAATAGTTCCGAAAATGCCTCCCATAAGAGTATAATTCTATGTTATAATTTTGTAATATGGGTGCAAAGGTAAATAAAAATCAGAAAATATGCAAGTCTTTTTGCTTTTTTTCTATAAAAACATGATAATGAGGGTAACTTGCTACCCTATTTCGGGAAGAATAAACGGCTACTGAAACGAAAAGCGCTCCGGCAATAATTACCGGAGCGCCATGATATGATTTCCTATGAAATTAACCCAACTTCAGGCTCTTCTTGATAGCCTCGATCTTATCCATTGCAGCAGCTGTGCAGCGGTTGTAGCAGCCAGCGCACTTGAATGAAGGATCCTTTACCTCAATATAGAACTTAATCTTAGGCTCTGTACCTGATGGACGGACACTCACCTTGGTGTTGTCATCGCAGAACCACTGGAGTACATTGCTTGTAGCAGGCATATCGAGTTTCTCTACGCTGCCGTCAGCATGCTTAACCTCCAAAGACTGGTAGTCCTTCCAGGTAACCACCTTGCTGCCACCCAACTCCTGTGGAGGGTTGGCACGGAAGTCTGCCATCATCTGCTTAATCTCGTCAGCACCGGTCTTACCTGGGCGAACTACGTTTACAGTAAACTCCTTGCTGAAGCCATACTCTGCGTAGATCTGCATCAGGAGGTCGTAGAGAGTCTTGCCCTGATCCTTAGCCCATGCTGCAATCTCGCAGATGAGGCAGATAGATGCAGGAGCATCCTTATCGCGTACCTTATCGTATGGCAAGAAACCGAAACTCTCCTCACCACCACCGATGTACTGCTGCTTGCCCTCAGAGATAGCAATCTCGCGTGCAATCCACTTGAAACCGGTGTAGCAGTCGCGCAACTCTACGTTGTTCTTCTTGGCAATCTCAGCGATAACCTCTGTAGTTACGATGGTCTTTACGAGGAAATCAGTTGGCTTCAACTTGCCCAACTTCTTCTTGTTCTCGATGATATAGTAGCAGAACATCATGGCTGTCTGGTTACCATTGATAATCATCCACTCACCCTTGTCGTCGCGGCAAACGATAGCCAAGCGGTCAGCATCAGGGTCGGTAGCTACCACGAGGTCAGCGTTCAACTTAGTACCGAGCTTCATACCGAGGGTCATAGCCTCTGCATTCTCTGGGTTTGGAGAAACCACTGTTGGGAAGTTGCCATCTACAACCATCTGCTCAGGAACTACATTGATGTTCTGGAAGCCCCAAGAACGCAAGCAGAGAGGAACGATGACACGACCTGTACCGTGCATAGCAGAGTAAACGATGTTGAGGTCTTTCTGGCGGTTGATAACATCCTGGTCAATCATGGCAGAATGAACGGCTGTCATGTAGTCGTAATCCATCTCACCACCGATAATCTTGATCTTATCCCAGTTAGCCTCAAACTTCACCTGGTCGATAGTAACCTTGTTTACCTCCTCGATGATACCTGTATCGTGTGGAGCCAGAACCTGAGCACCGTCGCTCCAGTAAGCCTTGTAACCATTGTACTCCTTAGGGTTGTGAGAAGCAGTTACGTTGACACCAGCCTTGGCACCGAGCTCACGGATAGCGAAAGAAATCTCTGGTGTAGGACGGAGGCTCTCGAAGAGATAAGCCTTGATGCCATTGGCAGAGAAGATAGCTGCTACGGTCTCAGCGAAGAGACGGGAGTTGTTACGGCAGTCGTGACCTACCACTACAGAAAGGTTCTCCTCACCTGGGAAAGCCTTGAGGATGTAGTTAGCAAAGCCCTGTGTAGCCATACCAACGATATACTTGTTCATGCGGTTGGTACCTGCGCCCATGATACCGCGCAAACCACCTGTACCGAACTCCAAGTTCTGATAGAATGCATCAACGAGAGCAGACTTGTCCTCTGCGTCGAGCATTGCCTTTACTTCTTTACGAGTTTCTTCGTCAAAAGCAGGTGTGAGCCACTGCTGTGCTCTTTCTTCACACTGCTTGATCAATTCTGCGTTATTAGCCATAGTTTGATTCTATTTTGTAATTAATTAATTCTTATCGAGAAGGATGTGCACGAAAACAATGCAATATATCTCTTTTTGCGTACAAAGATATATAAAATATTTGAGAAACCAAGCAAGATTGGAGTTTTTTTTGTATTTTTGCACTTTGAAATGGAATTGAAAATAGAATAAGGCTTATATTTAGCAATATTGTATCAGTAAGATTGAAAAAGTTGAATGAACAAAATATAAAACAATAGAATATGGAAGTATATTACACAGGCGTCATCATCGCCGTATCCACCTTTTTAATAATAGGTATCTTTCACCCTATCGTCATGAAGACGGAATATTATACGGGCACCCGCTATTGGTGGGTTTTCCTCGTTGCAGGCATCATCTGCATCGGAGCTGCCTTCCTGGTTGCCAACGTGCTCTTCTCTGCCATATTGGGCGTAGTAGGTGCTTCATGCCTTTGGAGCATCGGTGAACTCTTCGAACAGAGACAACGCTGCGAGAAAGGCTGGTTCCCGAAGAATCCAAAAAGAATAGGAACAGGATATTACAGGGACGAGAAGAAGTGAAGAACGAAGAGTGAAGAACTGAAGTTTCGCATGTGGTTCAAGTACGGGCTGAAGGCCCAAAAGCTCCTAGCCCAGGGCATCGCCCTGGGTATAATGGCAATCAGCAAGGCGCCCTGTAAGGGCAAAAGCTTTGTATATTGCCAGGTATTTGAAAGCTTTTGCCCTTACAGGGCGACAGGTTTGCGCCCATAAACACCCAGGGCGATGCCCTGGGAGGGCACTGAAAAAGTCCCTTCATGGGTTATGTTAGTTTAACATTCGATCTT
>JAJWAL010000018.1:0-19909 GCA_021618535.1 Segatella copri
TTTTTCTTATCTTTAAGTTGATTTATACCCTGTCAACTTTTTCCAGGACAAGACAAATATCTGTTTTGCCAAAGAAAACAACTGTTCCAAGAGGATATTATTATAGATAGGAGTTTCCACCGAAACATAGATGATATTCTGAGGCGATACGCCCTCGTCTATCAACCGCTGGATGGAATGATAGAGCATCACCGTCTTACCCACTCGGCGAGGTCCCATCAAGATGAGGGCACGCTGAATGCTGACATCCCTTACCAGTGGATAGAAGATGTCGAGATAGAGGCGAGGACTCATCTCCTGATAGTAAGAAGGTATTCTGCCTTCCGTCCACCAGGGGTTGTCTATCTTCAACCTACCCAATATCTGTTTCTCTAAAAGTGCCGTATATTCCATAATTCTAAGTATTTTAGGGCACAAATATACGGATAAAATTCTTAATCTGCAAGTTTTGGTAAAAATAAGCATATATTTTTATGCTTAATTTGCATTCTAAGGAGTTTTTTCAGACAAAAGCGTGCAGTTTAAGGAGAAAGAAGCTCAGATTTACTCATTCTTTATATTAATTTACACTTATAACTTTTTGAATATCAGCAACAAAAACGAGGTTTGCAAATTAAGCATATTGAGACATGCTTAATTTGCACTAATATAAAACTCTAGAGAAAGAGCAGTATAGATTTTCTCTTTGTATTTCTGCCATGATTTTCTTCGTTAATATGATTTTTCGGCAAACTTGCACATTTCTCATATCAAAAAGTGGCAAACTTGCACATTTTTGATATTAAGGAAGAAATAGAAGCCTATAAACGAAATACTCAGAAACAAAAGAAAGAGCGGAAAAACAACTGTTAACTGTTAACTCTGTTAACCCCAGTTGTTCTTCCGCCCTTAAACTTTATTCCGCCAACAGCTTCTCGGCCATTGCCTTACCCAGAGCCTCGCACTGCGCCTTTACCTCTGGAGTAATCGCCTGCTTCATATCTACAGGTTCGCCTACAGCCTCGTAGTGGAGCTTGGTTTCGTTCCACTCCTGAATCTTTGCTACCGCCTTGCTTGCCCAGCAATGAGAACCATACCAACCGAGGAGGTGGTTCTTGACGTCCTTATTGGCAAGCTCGGAAAGGAGAACCTCCATCTCGTGATAAAGACCGGCATTGTAGGTTGGAGCACCTACGATAAGGCCCTTGTAGCGGAAGATGTCGCGCAGAATGTAGCTGTGGTGAGTCTTCGAGATATTATACATCACGATGTTCTTCACGCCAGCCTTGCTTGCTGCACGGGCGATGATTTCAGCCATGCGCTCGGTGTTGCCGTACATGGTGCCGTAGCAGATAACCAAGCCTGGCTCCGTCTCATACTTCGACATCTTATCATACATGCCGATTACCTTCTCAATGTGCTCGTGCCAAACAGGGCCATGGGTTGAGCAGATGTAATCCAGCTCCACGCCAGCCAACTTCTTCAACGCATTCTGAACAGGGATTCCATACTTACCCACAATGTTTGAGTAGTAGCGAACCATCTCCAGCCAGAAAGTCTCGCAGTTGATTTCCGTATCGATGATTCCGCCGTTCAGCGCGCCGAAGCAGCCGAAGGCATCGCCCGAGAAGAGCACCTTGTTCTTTGCATCGAGCGTTACCATGGTCTCTGGCCAGTGAACCATAGGGATGAGAACGAAGCTCAGCTCATGGTTGCCCAATGAAAGGGTTTCGCCATTCTTCACCTCTACCACATCATCGGTTACGCCGTAGAAGCCTTCGAGCATTCCCAGGGTCTTCTTGTTGCCCACGATCTTGATGTTAGGGTAATATTTCTTGATGAGGGCGATGGAGCCGCTGTGGTCAGGTTCCATGTGGTTGATGATGAGGTAATCGATTCCGCGGTCGCCAATCACCTCGTGGATGTTCTCGAGGAACTGGGTGAAGAAATCTACCTCTACAGTATCTACCAGCGCTACCTTCTCATCGTCAATGATATAAGAGTTGTAGCTCACTCCATTAGGCAAAGGCCAAAGGCCCTCAAAACGATGCTTGTTGCGGTCGTTTACGCCTACGTAATAAATCTTGTTTGTAATTTCTGTCATATCTTTTATATTTTTATAATTCCTTCTTCTTTTCTTCTCCGAATTCCTTCGAAACATAATTGTAGATGTCCTTGCAGCATTCGGTGGAGAATTCTTGAGCCGAAACAAGGAGACTGTCCCATTGCGCCTCAGACAATCCACGGTCGATGTCCTCGCGGGTGATTCCATCCTTGATCAGTCCGAAAACGAAGCCTGCGTTGAAATTATCGCCGGCTCCGATGGTGCTCACCGACTTCATCTTCTTCGAAGGATAACTCTTGGCAAAGCCGTTCTCGGCACGAACCTCTACAGGCTCAGCACCCTGGGTGCAGATAAACTTCTTGCAGTAGAAACTGATTTCGGCATTATAAACCTTATCCGCCTCCGGTTTCTTGTAGAGGATTCCAAAGTCCTCGTGGCTTCCGCGTACGAAATCAGCCATCTCCAGGTTCTCTATCAGATTAGGCGTAATCTTCATGATTTCGTTCTGATGAGAAGCACGGAAGTTGATGTCGTAATAAAGAATGGCGCCGTGCTCCTTCGCATACTCTAGGAAGCCGGCAACCTGAGGACGGACCACAGGATTCAGAGCGAAGAACGAACCGAAGAGCACGATGTCGCCAGGATTGATTTCCGGTGTGGCAAACTCCAGCTGGTCGTGAGGATGATCCTTGTAGAAAATGTAGTCGGCATTGTTGTTCTCGTCGAGGAAAGCCAGCGAGAGCGGCGACTTCGATTCCGGGAAGATGCTCACATTGTCAGCATTCACCCCATTATCTCTCAAAAACTGAATCACATACTCTCCTATCCGGTCGTTGCCCGCCTCGCTGATAAACGAAGCATTTACGCCCGCACGTCCCAACGAAATGACTGCATTGAATGATGAGCCACCCGGTACTGCCTCTATCGGCTTGCCGCCCTTGAAGATGATGTCAAGCACGGTTTCTCCTATTCCTATTACTTTGCGCATTGTTTCTGATGTCTATATTTTGTTTTTTGGGAGCAAAGATAAGTCTTTTTGGCGATAATGCAAAATAAATGACTATTTTTTTGGATAAATTACATTTTCAATGTAACTTTGCACCTTGAAATGAAATACAATACTTATACACTCGATAATGGACTCCGCATCATCCACCTGCCTTCAGACAGCAAGGTGGTGTATTGCGGTTACCAGATTAACGCCGGCACCCGAAACGAGGAGCCGGGCGAAGAAGGACTTGCCCACTTCTGCGAGCACGTTACTTTCAAGGGCACAGAGCGCCGCAAAGCGTGGCACATTCTCAACTGTCTGGAGAGCGTGGGAGGCGATCTGAACGCCTACACCAACAAGGAGGGCACGGTGTATTACTCCGCCATCCTCAAGGAGCACATCGCAAGAGCCGTAGATCTGCTCACCGACATCGTTTTCCATTCGGTTTATCCGCAAGCGGAAATCGACAAGGAGGTAGAGGTAATCTGCGATGAGATAGAGAGTTACAACGATTCTCCTGCCGAACTGATTTATGATGAATTCGAAAATATCATCTTCAAGGGTTCGCCGCTGGGCCACAATATTCTGGGCACAGCCGAGCAGGTTCGCTCGTTCAAGACAGAAGATGCGCTACGCTTTACAAGAAAGCTTTACCGGCCGGATAATGCGATATTCTTCGCTTACGGAGACATTGACTTCAAGAAGCTGGTAAGACTCTTGAAGAAGAGCTTTTTAAGTGAAGAACGAAGAGTGAAGAGTGAAGAAACAACGTTCGGCGACCGAAGGGAAAGCCAATTCAATAGTCCAGAGGCGCAAGCCCAATTCAACATTCAACACTCAACATTCAACACTCAACACTCCTTCGAGGGGCAGACGATTGTGATGCAGAAGAATACGCATCAGGCTCATGTGATGATTGGAACCCGCGCCTACGATGTGAACGACAGCCGCAGAATGCCGCTCTATCTGCTCAACAACATGCTGGGCGGACCGGGAATGAACGCCAAGCTGAACCTAGCTCTGCGTGAGCACAACGGACTGGTTTACACCGTAGAGAGTACGATGGTGGCTTATGGCGATACGGGCATTTGGAGCATTTATTTCGGCTGCGATGAGCACGATGTGAAGCGCTGCCTCAGACTTGTTCGCAAGGAACTGGATAAGTTTATGCTGAAGCCATTGAGCGAGGCGCAGCTCAAGGCCGCCAAGAAGCAGATTAAGGGTCAGATAGGCGTGGCTTGCGACAACCGCGAGAACTTCGCCCTCGACTTCGGCAAGAGCTTCCTTCACTATGGCTGGGAGAAGAACGTAGACCGACTCTACGAGCAGGTGGATGAGATTACTGCCGAACAGATACAGGCCGTAGCCAAAGAGCTGTTTGATAAAGACAGGCTCACCACGCTGATTTTCAGATAAATAAGAAAACAAAGAAGGCAACAACTTGGGTCGTCATGCGACTTCCCTCGTTGTTGCCTTCGTAATTTAATGAATTAAAACTGCTTTTTCTAAAACAACTAACAATTAACCTAAAAACTTAAACCTAAAAACCTAAAATGAAAATCTATAAAACCTAAAACGAATTTTTAACAACTATATATGAAATCCCCAATCAGAATTTATCACGAAAACTCCCAGGGGACAAGTATGAATTCAAATGAAAAGGAGTTTTTACTCTCCTCTCTGATTTCGGAAGCCCCATTGGCTCCCTACTGTTTTACTCGGCCGTGCATCGCTGCCAGCCATTTTTTAATCTCGGCTCTTTTGGAGCCCTTCGCATGGCTAATCTCCGATTAAGCCAACTTGTTGCTAATTGCACCAACTTCTGCTACACATGCAACAACTACTGCGATAATCATTCCTAATACTAACATAATTTTTTCCTTTCTTAAATTTGTTATCTTAAATATACAATCTTGTCGTTTTACCTAACAAAATCTTAACTCTCTTTATTTCTTACCTCCCGAAGGAGGATTTCCATGCTTTCTTAGCTTCGTAGCTTATTTGCCGCAGTTCATTCCGAGGTTCATACCTGCGCAAGCAACTACTGCGAATGCTACTACTGCTACTGTCATTATCCCGAACATTACCATAATCTTTTTCCTTTCTTTTAACCTCTTAATCAGTCTCTTCGAGATTTTCTCAGAAGTCTTCAACCGAATCTCAGAACCAGGTCCCGAGCAGGTCTCAAACTTGTCTCGAATCGATTTCATAAGTTATCCTTACTGAATCAATCTTTTATCCTTTTTTCTTTTTCTGGTGCAAAGGTACAACTTTTTGTGTGCGCACACAAACATTTTAGGAGAAAAGTTTCAAAAAGCCTCGTTTTCTTGATTAAGGTCAAGAACATTTACATTCTCATTACAAAATCAGGCGTATTTTTAAAGTTTTTGCCCTTCAGGGCGAGGGGCGTGGCATTTTACCACACCCCTCTTCACTGGCTCTACGCAGCCATCTCTGGCGTTCCGTAGTGCCCGTACTTGGCGATGAAACGGGCGGTCTTGGTGTAGGTGCCATCCTCGTTCTTCATGATGAAGCCACGCTTCTTCCAGTTGCACAGCAGGATGGCAAGCTTCGTCTTGGTGCCATGAACCTGACAGATGTTCTGAATCTCAGTCTTGTCAAAGGTATCATGAACGTAGAGAAGAAGATTGCTCACACCGGGAGTATGACACACAGAGCGGCTGTCAGCATCTATCGCCTCCTGCATCTGATTGCCGAAGAAACGCATCTTGCACCACAGATCATACTTCACGCTCCATACGATGAAATCCTCTATCGCCCGCAGGTTCCGCTCCTTGCGGGCGATGATGAGGGCGCGTACGTCCTCGCCTTCCAGGGCTGAAACATAGCCTATGAGCTGCTGTTTGTCATAAGCTTTCACCGCCAGCATGTCGAAGGTGTTGGCGTCATCGGGCACGAGGCAGATGGTTCTTCCCTCTGCTTCTTTAGCATACTCTACCTCATGGCCTTTCACGTCATTATGGGTGAGTCCTACGATATGGAATGTGAGATTCTTCATTTTATGTTGTTATTATTGTTTTTACGTTTGTTTGCAGTCAGGTTACAAAAGTAAGGTTTTTCGGTGAAACCACCAAGCATTCTTGTTTAAATTTCCTAAAAGAGGGGACGGAGAAGCCGAGGGGGTTAACAGGGTTAACAGTTAACAGCCGTTTTTTTGCATGGTCCCCCTCGCGTACCTTATTATATAATAATATATATACTTATTTTTATATAAGTGTGTGGATGGAAGTATGCATTTTGGGGTGTTAACTGTTAACCTGTTAACCTTTTGCTCTCAGAGCGCCCCCTCTTCCATCAGAAATGCGCTCTCTCCCGATGCCTGCTAAAGATGGCTGGCTGAGCCTTGGCAGGAAAAAGCTCAAATACCCTGCTACAGCCCGTTTTACGGGCTTATATGATGGCAAGAGAGAGGCATAAATGATGGCTGGCGAGAGGCATAAATGATGGCTGGCGAGAGGCATAAATGATGGCTGGAAGAGGGCATAAATGATGGCAGAAAGAGGGCATAAATGATGGCTCACGAAGGGGATGGATCATGCATCGCGAGGGAAGAAATATTGCGTCGCGACGGAATGAGGAATGCATCGCGATGCAGAAAAAAGGGCTTTTTAGAGCGGAAAACTATGAGTTGCGGGGCAGAAAACTATGAGTAAGTTTTGTTAACGGGAAGAGAAACAACAAGGCGATACTCTTCTCTTATAGGAAGAATATCGCCTCGTTGCCTTCATTAAAAAGGAGGTCAAGGATGCTCATATTGGGCAGAAAACCGTATTTCTGCCCGTAAACCTGGTAATAGCGCTTCGACTCGAATTCAGCGTCAGGGAGCGGTTTCTTGGGGCGAATTGCATCGCGGAAATCACTTATCTGAGTGTTGAATGTTGAGTGTTGAATGTTGAATTGGGCTTGCGCCTCAGGGCTATTGAATTCTTCACTCTTCACTTTTCGTTCTTCACTTAAAACGTATTCGTCAGTGACGCTTATCTTCGGACGGATGTCAAGGAGTTCTATCATCTTCGCGGTTGTCTCCATGTTGAAATCGAAGAGAAACTCGTATTTCTTCTCGTAGAAGGGGCGGATGTCGTCCTGATAATACTCGAAGAAAGGGCTCTCGCCATAGGCGGAAAGGAGCGCATTCCAGTGGACGTGGCGCCAGTTGGCGTGGTCGGAGATGCGGATGTCCTTCATCGACAGGGAGATGTCGTGATTGGTGGGGATGGTGAGCGCAAGAGGACCGTTGGTGGTAGGGATGAGCATGCGGTTACGATAGGTTTGCTTGATAAAGCTCTCGTGGCGCTCTATCAGGCATTCATCGTAGCGGTTCAGCTTCTGGTACCACTGGATGGGACCGAAATATGTGGAGGAAAGAAGGGCTTTCAATTTCTGCTTTGTTATGAAGGGTTAATGATGAAGAGGGGGACGAGCGAGGGAATCGCTCGGAACGGGGGCAGCGGAGCGATGGAGCTAGAACAGCTTATGGGCTTTACCTATCATCTGGTGCTTATGAACGAGCTGCTGGCCGGTTGGTGTCTTCAAGAGATAGAAGCGGCAATCCTTGCAGCCGCAGCGCTTGCAGCAGATGGTTGGAATGACGAACTGCACGGTGTCGATGCGCAGCGTATCGCCAGGAAGCTTCTCTATCCTGCCTATGAAATGAGACTCGAAGATGCGCTTGCGGCGCTGGTTCTTGGGCTGGTAAACCACCGTATCTGTGAAAACAACCACATCGCCACGCCCGAAATTTTCGCAGTCAATCCTGTTCACTATCACCCGGTTGCCTGCTTTCAGCTGCGGAGGAAGCCCGCCCTGAGGCACCGAGAAGATAGTGAAGACATAGGTGCGCACTGCCCAAGCCAGGAGCAGCGACAACACCAATGCTATTAGGAATTTGACGGCAGTCTTCAATTCTTATTTCTTTTTCTTACTTAATATTGTCTACGAAAGTGAAGAGGCGATTCCAACGAATGCCCGAGAAGCCCGGATGATCAGGGCTGTGGCTCCACCAGATGAAGATAGGCTTGCCCACGATATGGTCCTCAGGCACGAAACCCCAGTAGCGGCTGTCGGCTGAGTTGTGGCGGTTGTCGCCCATCATCCAGTAGTAGTCGAGCTTGAAGGTGTAGCTCTTCGCCTGCTTGCCGTTGATGAAGATGCGGCCGGCGTTGTCTACCTTCAGGTCGTTGTGCTCGTAAACCTTGATGCAGCGTTCGTATACAGGCAAATTCTTCAGCGTCAGAGCGATGCTCTCGCCCTTCTTCGGAATCCAAACCGGACCGTAATTGTCTCTTGTCCAGCCGGTATAGGCGTTGAGCGGATAGAGGTCGCCGTAGGTTGCATCCGTATTGATAGAGATGCTCTCTACGAGGTTTCTGTTCGCCTTCAGCGCCAGATAAGCCTTCTTGGTGAGCGGAATCACGCCGCTCTGATTATACATCAAGAGGTCTTCGTTGGTGATTCCCAGCTCATCGGCAAGGTCGATAGGGAACTCGCCCTTGAGCTTCATCTTATAGGTATACTGTACGTTATCAGGCTCCTTATTCGCCTTTCCGTTCAGATAAACGATGCGGTTCTTGATCTGCAGGGTCTGTCCTGGCAAGCCCACGCATCGCTTTACGTAGTTCTCGCGGCGGTCGGTAGGACGGCTGATGATGTCGCCATATTCGCCCGGCATACTGCAGATATAGTTGCGGCCAGTAGCATAAACCTGCTCAAAATAGTGGCGCTGCTGCAATGGGTTCATCGCGCGCACATCCTTTTCCTGTCCGTTCTGCTGCATCAGCTGGTCGCCGATGCTGTAAACCATCTGATAGTAATCATTCGCCTGATAGCGCTCCTCATTGACGAGCGTATCGCCTGCAGGATAATTGAACACCACGATGTCGTTGAGCTTCACATTGCCCAAGCCCTTTACGCGGCGGTAATCCCAGTGAGGCCACTCAATGTAGCTCTTCACGTTGACCAGCGGCATGGTGTGCTGGGTGAGCGGCATGGTGAGCGGAGTTTCAGGAATGCGAGGGCCGTAGCTTACCTTGCTCACGAAGAGATAATCGCCCGTGAGGAGACTCTTTTCGAGAGAAGAAGACGGAATGACATAGTTCTGGAAGAAGAAGAGGTTGATGAAATAAACCGCTACGAGAGCGAACACCAGCGCATCTACCCAGCTCATGATGAAACGGATAGGACCTTCCTCATCCTTCCACCACTGCCAGTGAATCTTCTTGGTGATGTAAACATCGAAGATGAACGGAACCACAATGAGTCCCAACCAGCTTTCTACCCAAACCAGAAAGAGGAGATAGAGGGCGAGAACCACTGCGAACTTCGCCCACTGTACCTTCATATTGAGTTTTTGTTTCTCTTTATCTATCATAACTTCTGCTTAGAACTTAAATAAATCTGATGTGGTGAGCAAGCCGGAATGGTTGGCTGTAAATTCGGCTGCGAGAACGGCTCCCAGGGCGAAACCCTTGCGTGAATGGGCACTGTGCTCGATGGTAATCATATCAGCATCGCTGTCATACATCACGGCGTGGATTCCCGGAACCTCACCATCGCGTACGCAGTTGATAACCAAATCCTCATCGGTGATATTTGCATCGCCCTCATCGTGATGACCATCCTCAGTCCAGTAGGTTACGCCACGCTTCCAATCCTTCTTTCTGTCGATGTTGTCGATGATTTCCTCGGCAAGGGTGATGGCTGTTCCAGATGGCGCATCGAGCTTATGAACGTGGTGGGTTTCCTGCATGCATACTGAGTACTGTGGAAAACCGTTCATGATTTTAGCCAGATAGCGGTTTACGGCAGAGAAGATAGCCACACCGATACTGAAGTTAGACGCCCAGAAGAGAGTCTGCTTACCGTCGGCGCAGAGTTTCTCCACGTCTTCCTTATGGTCTTTCATCCAACCTGTAGAACCTGAAACCACCTTCACGTTGTGAGAGAAAGCCTTCAGATAGTTGCCGTAGGCAGCAGTAGGGTTGGTAAATTCAATGGCAACATCGGCAGAGCAGAACTCCGGGCTGTCGATGTCTTGAGGGTTATTCACGTCAATCTTACATACGATTTCGTGGCCACGCTGCAGGGCGATCTCCTCGATCATGTGTCCCATCTTTCCGTAGCCGATCAAAGCAATTTTCATCTTTATCTATTTTTTTATTTGTTCTTACTTTTTGTTCTATTCGGCAAAAAAAATGCAAATGAGCGCAATGAAAGCTTGCTTTCAAATTGCCGAGTGCAGCTTTTTTTATGCAAAAATACACATTTTTCTTCGAAAAACCTTGAAAAATCCTTGTTATTATAATAATAAATAGAAAATTTTGGTTATTTTTGCAGTGATTTAAGGCTTTTAGCCTCATTTAGTAACTAAAAAAGAGAAAATTATGAGCAGATATATTTTTGAGACGAAGATGGAAGTAAGAGATTATGAGTGCGATATTGAGGGCATCGTGAACAATGCCAACTATCTGCACTACATGGAACATACCCGCCATCTCTTTCTGAAGGAATGCGGCCTCAGCTTTGCCGAAATGCACAACAAGGGCGTGGATGCTGTGGTGGCGAGAATGAACCTGCAGTACAAGGTTCCGCTGCAATGCGATGATGAATTCTTCTCGCGTCTGTGGCTGGAGAAGCAGGGCGTGAGATATGTTTTCCATCAGGACATCTTCCGTGCCAAGGACGAGAAACTCTGCCTCAAGGCAACCGTAGAGCTCGTCTGCCTCATCAACGGAAAGCTGGGCAACAGCGAGGACTACGACAAGGCATTCGAGAAATATTTCTCATCCCAAGGTTAACAGGTTAACAGTTAACAGCTGATTTTTCAATACCCCCCTTCCGCACACGAGCGAAGAACTTGCATCCGCCAAGGTCAAGCATTAGAACTTGCGTTCCGAAAGAGGCAATCTTATAACCCTAATAAAGCCGAACAATTATGGAGCAACTCCTTCACTACGTGTGGAAGCACAAGCTTTTCCCACTCACCCCACTCACCACCACCTGGCACCAGGCTGTGGAAGTAATTGACCCCGGACTGCACAACCGCAATGCAGGGCCCGATTTCTTCAATGCCAAAATCAAACTCAACGGAACCCTATGGGTGGGAAACGTGGAGATTCATGACAAGGCAAGCGACTGGTATGTACACGGACATGATAAGGATGAACGCTACGACAACGTCATCCTGCACGTTTGCGGAACCATCGATGTAGAAGCCAAGAACTCGAAAGGCGAGCCCCTCGTGCAGTTGCAGCTCGACATCCCCGAAAACGTATCGAAACATTATCAGGAGCTGCTGAGCATCGACCAGTATCCTCCCTGCTACCAGATTATCCCATCGCTCACCCGCCTCACCGTACACAGTTGGATGAGCGCCCTGCAAACCGAGCGCTTATCGCAGAAAACCGATGCGATAGAGGTGCGCGTGAAGCAATGTAACGGCGATTGGGAAAACGCCTACTTCGTGACCCTGGCGCGCAACTACGGATTCGGAATCAACGGCGACGCCTTCGAGCAGTGGGCTTACCATCTGCCACTGAGGGCCGTAGACCATCACCGCGACGACCTCTTCCAGATAGAAGCCATCTTCCTGGGGCAAGCCGGACTGCTGGAACTGAACACCATTCCCGAAAGATATCAGAAAGACGCGCTGAACGACGGGTATTTCTCCCGGTTGAGGAACGAATATCTCTATCTCTCGCATAAATTCTCGCTGCAGCCGATGGATTACAAGCAGTGGCGCTTCCTGCGCCTGCGTCCGCAGAACTTCCCTCACATCCGCATCTCGCAGTTAGCCAATCTTTATTATAACCGCCGTGCGGGGCTGAGCCAGCTGCTGGAGGCAAGCACGGTGAAGGAGGCGAAGCAGGTGCTCTCAACCAGCGTTACGGAGTATTGGGAAACCCATTATACCTTCGGCAGCACGAGCATCCGTAACGAGAAGCACCTCTCCCCTTTCTCGCTCAATCTGCTCATCATCAACACTGTGGCTCCCATCCTCTTTGCCTATGGCAGGCACCGGGGCGAGGAGAAATACTGCGACCGCGCCTTCGACTTCCTGGAGGAGCTGAAGGCCGAGAATAACCACATAGTAAGGATGTGGAAGGAATGCGGGCTGCCGGTGGAGAACGCCGGGGATAGCCAGGCGCTCATACAGCTGAAGAAGGAATACTGCGACAAGAAGGAATGCCTGAGGTGCAGGATAGGTTACGAATACCTCAAGAGATAAAGCCCCGCTCTTCCCCTCCCATTAACAAATAACAAAGAAAGATTATGGCTGACCAACAAGAAATACTAAACACCATCCTCCTGACAAGGCTCAATTACTTCAGCCTGGCAGGAATGCTGGAGCTATACAGAAAGGTAGGCTCCGCCACGCTCATCCTGGAGCATAAGAACAACCTCAGAGACATCCTCCCCGATGCCTCGGATAAACTCGTGAGCGCTATCCAGAACTGCGAAGAAGCCCGAAAACGCGCTGAGGAAGAACTGGAGTACGACATACGCTACGGAATAGAACCCATTCCGATGAACGACGACCGCTATCCGCAACGCCTCAAAGACTGCGATGACGCACCCCTCATCCTCTTCTATAAAGGCAACGCCAACCTCAACCAGCAGCGCGTCATCAACATCGTGGGAACCCGCCACTGCACGCCTTACGGCGAAGACCTCATCCGCCGCTTCATCACCGACCTGAAGCAGCTCTCGCCCAACGTGCTTATCATGAGCGGACTTGCCTACGGAGTGGACATCGTGGCGCACCGCCAGGCACTCGCCAACGGCTACGAAACCATAGGCGTGCTGGCTCACGGTCTGGATGACCTCTATCCCCGTCAGCACCGGGAAACGGCGGCAAGAATGATAGAACAGGGCGGACTGCTCACCGAATTCCTTACCCGTACAAACGCTGACAAGATAAACTTCGTGCGCCGCAACCGCATCGTAGCGGGAATGTCGGATGCCTGCATCCTGATAGAGAGCGCAGCTCACGGCGGCGGTCTCATCACCTGCGATATTTCGCAATCCTACGGTAGGGACGTCTTCACCTTCCCGGGCAGAATAGGTGATTACTACAGCGAAGGCTGCAACAACCTGATACGCAACAACGGCGCCACGCTCATCACCAGTGCCGAGGACTTTGTGAAGGATATGGGCTGGCAGGATGACGCCACTCTGATGCGAGCCAAGCAGCAAGGCATCGAGCGCAGCCTCTTCCCCGAGTTATCGCCCGAGGAGCAACTCATCGTAGAAGTCCTCTCCAAGACCAACGACCTGCAAGTGAATCTCATCTCCGTAAAGACGAATATCGACATTTCTCGCCTCACTTCCCTCCTCTTCACATTGGAGATGAAGGGAGTCATCAAGACCTTTGCAGGGGGAATGTATCATCTTTTGAAGTAGTATTTTCTTTATTTTCAGAAAAAAGCAGTAACTTTGCAGCCGCAAAAAAGAAGATATACATCATAGGAATAAGAAGATTTCACTCGAAACTCATGAAAATAGGAAATATAGAATTTGGGCCTCAGCCCCTCTTCCTCGCTCCGATGGAAGACGTAACGGATATTGGCTTTCGCATGCTCTGCAAGCGATTCGGAGCTGCCATGGTTTATACTGAGTTCGTATCGGCGGAAGCCTTGGTGAGAAGCATCAAGAGTACAGTCAGCAAGCTTACGATAAGCGATGAAGAGCGCCCTGTGGGCATTCAGATTTATGGTCGCACCACCGAGGACATGGTGGAAGCTGCCAAAATCGTAGAACAGGCGAAGCCGGATGTAATTGATATTAACTTCGGTTGCCCGGTGAAGAAGGTTGCAGGAAAGGGTGCAGGAGCCGGAATGCTCCGAAATATCCCATTGATGCTGGATATTACAAGAGAGGTGGTAAAGGCGGTAAACGTGCCGGTAACTGTGAAAACCCGACTGGGATGGGATTGCGAAAACCTCATCATCACCGACCTTGCCGAGCAGCTGCAGGATTGCGGAATCCAGGCGCTCACCATCCACGGCAGAACCCGTAGCCAGATGTACACCGGAGAAGCTGACTGGAGCCTCATAGGAGAGGTGAAGAACAATCCCCGCATCCATATTCCTATCATCGGCAACGGCGACATTACGACTCCGGAAGAAGCCAAGCTTGCCTTCGAAAGATACGGCGTAGATGCGGTAATGATTGGCAGAGCCACCTTTGGCAGACCATGGATTTTCAAGGAAATACGTGATTATCTGGATAATACGGGTGCTGCCCCATTAACCGTGGATGAGAAGATTGACCTTCTGGAGGAGCAGCTCCGCATCAACGTGGAGCGCATCGACGAGTACAGAGGCATTCTCCACACCCGTCGCCACCTAGCCGCCTCCCCTATCTTCAAGGGCATTCCCGACTTCCGCCAGACGAGAATCGCCATGCTGAGAGCCACGACCGTGGAGGAACTGAAAGAAATATTGAAAGAATGCCGAGAGAGAATCAAGGCGATAGAAATCTAAACTTGCTTGCAGCGGAAGGCAAATCCGCCGAAACCATAAGATAAGTAAAGGGAGACTCCAACGATGATGGTTGGAATCTCCCTTTTATTTATTCGCAGTTAACAGGTTAACAGTTAACAGCTGTTTTTTTATACTTTTCCCTTAAAACTGGAGGATATTACTTCTTCAATATCGAAGCACCTTCGAGCAGGGCTAATGCCTTGTTCTCGTTCTCCTCCATGATTTCACGCTCTCCCGGACCCTTGTCGTTGATTCCGCAGAGGTGCAGGATGCCGTGGATGATGACGCGGTGAAGCTCATCATCGTAGGTCTTGCCAAACTGCTCGGCATTGGTGCGGACCGTATCCAGCGAAATCACGATGTCGCCGTTAATCACATCATCCTCATCATAATCGAAGGTGATGACATCGGTATAGTAATCATGACCCAAATACTCGTTGTTTACTTCGAGAATCTTCTCGTCATCTACAAACATATAGCCAATCTCACCCACCTTGCGGCCATGAGAGGCAGCCACCTTGCGAATCCAGGCACTCGTATCACGCTTTTTGATCTTTGGCATTTTCACGCCGTCTACATTGTATGTTATCATACGCTTCTTCCTCCTATTTTTATTTTATTTTTGGTAAAAATTCATCTACTTCTCTTCCGAAGAATCTCAGTTCCCTGACCAGCGTTGAGCTGATGCTGCTGTATCTTGGGTCTGAAAACAGCAGGATGGTTTCTACGTCGCCCAACTGCTTATTGATGTCAGCCTGCTCCCTTTCGTACTCGAAATCCTTGGCAGAACGGACGCCACGAACCAGGAACCTGGCTCCCAGGCGATGCGCCAAATCGATGGTGAGATCATCGTAAGAAACCACCTCCAGGCGATAACCCTTAGATGCATCCTCCGCATCCACCAGTTCCGAACATTCCTTCGGGAAAACAGCCTTGATATCCTCCACACGCTTCGAGATTTCCTCGCTGGCGTGCTTCAGCTTGCTCACCGCCACTGCAATCACGAGCTTGTCGAACATCGGCAAGGCACGCTCGGCAATGTTCTGATGTCCTATCGTAAATGGGTCGAATGTACCTGTAAATATTCCTATCTTCATGTTTTTCTTCACTCTTCGTTCTTTACTCAAACAAGTCTCCCTGCATAATATTGCTTGTATACGGATTTCTGCCGAGATGCTCGTAGGCAAGCGGCGTTGCCATTCTTCCTCGCGGCGTGCGCTTGATGAAACCCTCCATGATGAGGAACGGCTCGTAAACCTCCTCTACGGTGCCGCCATCCTCGCCTATTGCCGTGGCAATGGTGCTTACGCCTACCGGACCGCCACGGAACTTGTCGATGATAGTGGTGAGAATCTTATTATCAATCTCATCCAAGCCATACTGGTCGATGTTGAGTGCCTTGAGCGCCATTTGGGCAATATCGTAAGTGATGGTTCCGTTGCCCTTTACCTGGGCGAAATCACGCACTCTTCTGAGCAGAGAGTTGGCGATACGAGGAGTTCCGCGCGAACGGCGGGAGATTTCCACAGCCGCCTCATCCTCTATCGGCACCTTCAGGAGCATCGCACTTCGCTTGATAATCTTCTGAAGCGTAGCCGGGTCGTAATATTCCAGATGCAGATTGATTCCGAAACGGGCACGGAGAGGAGCTGTAAGCAGACCGCTTCTCGTTGTCGCTCCCACGAGGGTAAACGGATTCAAGTCTATCTGTATGCTGCGAGCCGAAGGACCCTTATCTATCATGATGTCGATGCGGTAATCCTCCATCGCTGAATAGAGATATTCCTCTACGACAGGCGAAAGACGGTGGATTTCATCGATAAAGAGCACATCGTTGGGCTCCAGCGAGGTAAGGATTCCTGCCAGATCGCCCGGCTTATCAAGCACTGGACCCGATGTAATCTTGAATCCTACGCCCAGTTCGTTGGCGATGATGTTGCTCAGCGTGGTCTTACCCAATCCCGGCGGACCATGGAGGAGCGTATGGTCGAGCGGTTCGCCACGATATTTGGCAGCCTCAACAAAGACCTCGAGATTTTCCACCACGCCATTCTGTCCGCTGAAATCAGAAAACTTCAGCGGGCGCAGCGCCTTCTCAAATTCCTTTTCGGCAGGCGAAACCATTTCTTGTCTTATATCAAAATCTTCGTTCATTCTATAACTATTATCGATAATATGGGTGCAAAGTTACACATTTGTTGCGGAATTAAAGAAGAAAAGCCGAATTATTTTGCCCATGATTTTGCACAATCCCAAAAGATTCGTGCAGATTTGTAAGCGTTATCCCACAAAAATGTTATAATTTATCATTTTCTTGTAGAATAATTTGTTTATCCGATAGAAAAGACGTACTTTTGCACTCGATATTGAAAGCGAGGAAATAAATAAATAAGAGAGAAATATCAGGATTTTAAAAGAAATAGAATTATGCTTAAGTTATTCCAAGGGCTCAGCAAGCTGCTGGCCAATTACACATCTATCTTCGTGATAGGTGTTGCAGTGTTCACATTCTTCTTCCCACATACCTTCGACTGGGTGCGCGGAACTACTCAGACTGTCATTCTCGGCATCATCATGCTCACCATGGGTCTGACCTTGACCACCAACGACTTCAAGATTCTGGCTCAGCGCCCGCTGGATGTCTTCATCGGAGCCTGTGCCCAGTTTATCATCATGCCTGGCGTGGCTTACACCCTGGTTCATGTGTGGCATCTTGACCCAGCCCTGGCACTCGGAATCCTGCTGGTAGGTTGCTGTCCGGGCGGCGTTTCGAGCAACATTATGAGTTATCTGTGTCATGGCGACGTAGCTTTCTCCGTAGGAATGACCTGCGCCTCAACCATTCTTGCACCGGTGATGACTCCGCTGCTGATGAAGATTACGGCAGGCGAGATTATCCATGTAGATGCTGTGGGAATGTTCATCAACATCCTCATCGTAACGATTATTCCTGTAGCCATCGGCTGCGCCCTCAACTATATTTACGGCAAGAAAGACTGCTTCCCTACCATCCAGAGTCTGATGCCGGGCATCAGCGTTACGTGTCTGGCAATCATCGTAGGCAGTGTGATTTCTACGGTTCACGATGACCTCGTTGCTCGCGGCTTATCGCTTTTCCTCTGGACTTTCGCCGTGGTTTTCTGCCACAACACGCTGGGTTATCTTCTCGGTTGGCTTGCCGGCAAATGTGCCGGATTCAATACCGCCAAGAAGCGTACCATCAGTATTGAGGTCGGCATGCAGAACGCCGGTCTTGCCACGGTACTGGCTGGCAACTTCTTCGCTGCCCAGCCTCTAGCCGTATTGCCTTGCGCCATCAGCTGCGCCTGGCACAGCATTTCCGGCACCATCCTTGCCGGAATCTATCTGAAATGGGACCATCTGCATGAGAAGAAGTAAATGACTTCTGAAAAAGATAAATACGAAAAAAGGTCGTGAGATTTCTGATTGAACCTCACGACCTTTTCTTATATCATTACCTCACGGGGTTAACAGGTTAACAGTTAACAGCCGTTTTTTCTATAGTTACACGAGCAAAGCACTTGAATTATTCACTCTTCGTTCTTCACTCTTCACTTAATTTACTTCCCCGTAGTCAGCAGCTGCACGGCTCGCTGAACTATCTCGTTTGTCTCGTTCCAAACCTGGAAGTACTGGCTCATATCCCAGATATCTCGCGCTACAAGGGCTTTCAGCTGCAGGGCGAGGTATTTCTTCGTCTGAATTAATTCAGCCTCATCCTTCGGCTCTATCTTCTCCTTCTTGCCCTCGGCAATAATACCATCTATCAGCGAAGAAGGAACCTCGTAGGTGGCGAGGAACTTGTTGAAATCCTTATACTGGCTCTTGAGTTCCTTGCGATGCGCATCGATGAACTTCAGACTCTGGTTGATGACGATACTCTTGGCAGCCAGCTGGCGATGCATCTTGGTGTACTTGGTTGTATCCAGCGGAACGAAATAATCTGGCATGATTCCACCACCACCATAAACCACACGATGCTTGCGCAAGGTGTAATACTTCAGACTGTCTGAAAGATGGATGCTGTCCTGATTGGTGAACTCGCCATGCTTGTAACGCTTGTCCAGATCCATCGCATAATCCAATCTGTCACCTTTCTTATAAGGCTTCTGGATGCATCTGCCGCTAGGCGTATAGTAATGGGCGATGGTGAGACGAATCTCGCTGCCATCATCAAAGGTCAGCGGACGCTGCACCAATCCCTTGCCGAAGGTTCTGCGACCAACCACTACTCCACGGTCCTGATCCTGGATGGCTCCGGAAACAATCTCGGCGGCAGAAGCGGTAAACTCATTGGTGAGCACCACCACCTTGCCTTTGCGCCATCTGCCGTTAGCCTGTGCCTTGTATTCCTGACGAGGCGCTGCACGACCGCTGGTATAAACGATGAGATCGCCCTTCTGCAGGAACTCGTTGGCAATCTGAGCCGCAGCCTGAAGATAGCCTCCGCCATTATCCTCAAGGTCGAAGATAAGGTCCTTCATTCCCTTCTTTTTCAGCGAATCCATCGCTATTGTTACTTCCTTATGACTGGTCAAGCCGAAGCTTCCCAGGCGGATGTATCCGATGCCCGGACGAATCATATAAGCCGCATCCATCGTAGTTACCGGAATCTTATCGCGCTTTACCTTGAAGATGAGCTTATCCTTGATGCCGCGACGCACGATGGTAAGGTTCACCGTTGTTCCCTTAGGACCACGAAGGCGCTTCATGATTTCCTCCTTGCTCATCTTGACGCCCGAAATGGCAGTATCGTTTACAGCCACAATGCGGTCGCCGGCAATGATTCCCACCTTCTCGGAAGGTCCGTTCGTAACCGGTTGGATAACGAGCAGCGTATCATCTACCATGTTAAACTGCACGCCAATGCCATCAAAACTGCCGTTCAGCGGCTCGTTCATCGCCTTGGTTTCCTTGGCTGTAGCGTAAGAAGAATGAGGGTCGAGTTTTTCGAGCATGCCTCGGATGGCGTCCTCTACGAGCTTATTCTCATCCACACTATCCACATAAAGGTTGGTAATGGCGATTTCAGCCCTTCCCAACTTCTCTATCGGGCTGTTCTTGCCCATCTTGATACGCAACTGGGCACTGGCAGAAGTTACTGCCAGGAATGCTACCAGTGCTATGAATAGATATTTCTTCATTTCTTAAAACTTAAAGTTTATGAAAGAGAGAAATCCTTCAAGAGTTAACTGCTTAACAGTTAACAGCGCTTTTTTCAATGGTTACCCCCCGAAAGCACTTGAATTCTTCACTCTTCGTTCTTTACTCTTCACTTCATTTAATCCAGCGGCTCAGAGTCTTCCTCCGGAATATCCTCTTCTATCACCAGATTTTCGATGATGAAGTTCT
>JAJWAL010000018.1:20009-36387 GCA_021618535.1 Segatella copri
GAGTCTTCCTCCGGAATATCCTCTTCTATCACCAGATTTTCGATGATGAAGTTCTGGCGCTCCATCGTGTTCTTACCCATATAATATTCCAGCAGCTTCTGCACCTGATCAGTTTTATGCAGCGTAACCTGCTCCAACCGCATGTCTGGACCGATGAAATGGGCGAATTCATCAGGCGAAATCTCTCCCAATCCTTTGAATCGGGTGATTTCAGGATCAGGGCCCAAATCGCGAATCGCCTGCTGGCGCTCCTCATCGCTGTAACAGTAATGCGTGATGAAATCGCTCTTTTTCTCCTTGCTTCCCAGTTTCGCATCCGCATCAGCCACCGCCTGCTTGTTCTTGATCTTGGTTCGCTTGTTGCGCACTCGGAACAATGGGGTCTGAAGCACATAGACATGGCCCTTCTTGATGAGATCTGGGAAGAACTGAAGGAAGAAGGTGATGATGAGCAGGCGGATGTGCATTCCGTCGACATCCGCATCGGTTGCCACAATCACCTTGTTGTAACGCAATGAATCCAAGCCGTCCTCTATATCGAGAGCCGCCTGAAGCAGATTGAACTCCTCGTTCTCATAAACCACTTTCTTGGTAAGACCGAAGCTGTTGAGCGGTTTACCACGCAGAGAGAACACCGCCTGGGTATTCACATCGCGGCTCTTGGTGATGCTTCCGCTGGCAGAATCGCCCTCGGTGATGAAGATAGAACTCTCCTCCTTGCGCTCGTTCTTGGCGTCGCTGAAATGGATGCGGCAGTCGCGGAGCTTGCGATTGTGGAGATTCGCCTTCTTGGCACGCTCACGGGCTAGTTTGGTAACGCCCGCCATCGCCTTGCGCTCGCGCTCGCTCTCCTTGATCTTATTCTCCAGAATCTCAGCCACATCCTTGTGGATATGGAGATAGTTGTCTACTTCCTTCTTCAGGAAATCGCCCACATACTTATTGATGGTTTCGCCACCATTCGGCGTCATCGTAGTACTTCCGAGCTTAATCTTGGTCTGACTCTCGAAGACCGGTTCTTCTACGTTGATGGCAATGGCAGCCACCAGTCCGTTTCGGATGTCAGCATACTCATACTTGCCGTAGAACTCCTTGATAGTCTTGGCAATATGCTCCTTGAAGGCACTCTGATGCGTACCTCCCTGGGTGGTGTGCTGACCGTTGACGAAGGAATAATACTCCTCGCCATACTGGTTGGTATGGGTGAAAGCAATCTCAATATCTTCGCCCTTCATGTGGACGATGTCGTAGAGACCTTCGTTGGTCATATTATCGCTCAGCAAATCCTGCAGACCATGGCGGCTCAAGATGCGGCGGCCATTGTGCATGATGGTGAGTCCGGTGTTCAGATAAGTATAGTTGCGGAGCATCGTTTCCACGAAATCATCGTGGAAGGAATAGTTCTTGAAGAGTGTATTATCCGGTTCGAAGAAGATAAAGGTACCATTCTCGTCCTCAGTATCTTCCATCGTGTCGCTCTTCAGAATACCTTTCTCAAACTTCAGATGGCGCACCTTTCCGTCGCGGTACGACTTTACTTCGAAGTGGGAACTGAGGGCATTGACCGCCTTCACACCCACACCGTTCAGACCGACGCTCTTCTTGAACGCCTTGCTGTCGTACTTACCACCGGTATTCAGCACACTTACAGCCTCAACGAGCTTGCCCTGAGGAATACCACGCCCATAGTCGCGCACGCTGACACGCAGATTGTCCTCGATATCGATTTCCAGACGGGCACCTGCACCCATCTTGAATTCATCGATAGAGTTGTCTACCACCTCCTTCAAGAGCACATAAATACCATCTTCCGGCAGATTTCCATCTCCCAGACGGCCGATGTACATACCCGGACGGGTACGCACATGCTCCATATCGCTCAAGTGGCGGATGTTATCATCGGTATATTCTACCGGCTGCTGCTCCTGAGGGGCATTGGTAAGCTCATCAGCGGCATTCAATTCGCTGTTACCTAAGTTTTTATCTTCAGACATGATTTCCTCCTTAGTTATTCTTATTTATTTTCTTATAACATAGCAAATGATGTTGCAATATTCTGTTTATCAGATCATTGCCAACCCAACAATTACTATTTACCTGATACTCTTAATATAGCAGTTGCGGCGCTTGTGAAGGACTGGATCCAAGACGCCCCATTGTCCCTGCACGGCAGCATTATCTTCCATTTCCACCTGTGTTTCTCCCCACTCGATTCCATACTTCTGATAGATAGGAATCAGGTCGGCAAAGAGCAGCGCATTGGCACCCTTAGCACGGTATTCCGGTTGGATACCGATGAGCAGAAGGTCGACAATCTTGGTTTTATGGAACTTGATAGCGCGCAGCAGATGCCACCAGCCAAAAGGAAGCAGCCTGCCCCTATGACACTTCTGCAGAGCTCTGGAAAGGGAAGGCATCGTAATACCGATACCTATCATCTTATGATCCTCGGTAGTCCAGTCTTCTATGGCTGTTACAAAGTTCAGGTCGAGCAAAGACAGATACATCTTGATGTACTGGTCTATCTGCTTCTGTGAAAGTTCGGAATAACCATAGAGATGCTTGTATGTATCATTGATGAGGTCGAAAATCTTCTGTCCGTATCCGCCCTGATAAATATCCTTACGGGTAAGTTTGCGGACATGGAGATTGTATCTTTTCTCTATCATCGCCGCTATCTTGGAATATTTCTCCGGGATGGTATCTGGCACCATCAGTTTATACTCTACATATTTATTATCTACGGTAAAACCCTCCAGAGCCTCGATGTGCTCCGGATAATATGAATAATTATAAATGGTAGGCATGGTGCCTAGCTGGTCAAAGCCCCAGGTAAGCATGCCTTCTGGATCCATATCGGTAAAACCCAGCGGACCTACAATATCTTCCATTCCCTTCTCCTTACCGTATTTCTCTACAGCATCGAGAAGAGCCTTGGAAACCTCGCGGTCGTCAATGAAATCAATCCAGCCGAAACGGACCGACTTCCTGCCCCATTTATTGTTTGCCTTATGATTGATAATGGCAGCGACGCGACCTGCCAGCTTGCCGTCCTTATAGGCAAGAAAATACTCTGCCTCACAGAACTCGAACGCTGCGTTCTTGTCCTTGCTCAGAGTATTCATGTCGTCGCTGAAAAGATTAGGCACATCATATTCGTTGCCTTCGTAGAGGTCGTAATGGAAGTCGATGAACGTCTTCAAGTCCTTCTTTGTTTCGACCTTTTTAATTTCTATTAATGACATGATTTTCAAACTAGTTTGCAATATTATAAATGCAAAAGTAACAATATTTTGGCAAATTACCAAATATTGCTACTTTTTTTGCAGTTTTTTAGGGGTTAATTTTTAATTACAGCTCCCAAACTAGCCTATATCACCCCTTTAGTGGTGGTTTTGGCGGAATATCCTTCCCGATAGTTTTAAGCACTGGCGGAAAACTAACATTCTCCAAGGAATCACAATAAGAAAAAGCTCGATCATCTATTCTCTCCAACACTGGCGAGAAGTGCGAAGTGTCGGATGAAGCGAGAGATGGTTCATCAAATGAGTAGTGAAATTCTGAGGATGGAGTCGATTAGAGAAGACAATATGGAGTCAAATTGCTCCATGACCCGAAATTATTCCTCCAAAAGGAGTGAGTTTCTCAGATTTAATTTGTATCTTTGCCATGTCATATCAGAGTTTTGCTTGTTTTCTTTTCGCAACACTAAGATAAGTGAAAATTCTGACATAGCAAAATCCGGAGTAACTTTCGGTTGCTCAGGCGCTTAAAAAGTTTAATTAATAATAGTGTTGCGGAATTAATAGAATAACCAGAAATGAAATTGAAAAGACATCTACTGACAGCCGCCCTGGCACTCTTTTGCCTATCGGCAGCTAACGCCCAACTGCTAAGAACAACAGTGGAGCAAGGAGAAATTGAAGGTGTGGAACATGAAGGATTCGCCCTATACAAGGGAATCCCATACGCTGAAGCACCAGTGGGCAACCTCAGATGGAAAGCCCCAGTGAGCAAGAAGCCTTGGAAGGGAGTATTCAAAGCTGACAAATGGGGAAACCGTCCACCACAGCCCATCGACCCTAACCAAAATGGTGGTGCGCTGGGCATGAGCGAGGACTGCCTATACCTCAGTGTGGAAACGCCAGCCAAGAGTAAGAATGACAAACTCCCTGTATTTGTGATGATTCATGGAGGAGCCTTTCTTACTGGTTCCTACAGTGGAACTCAGGAAAGCTTTGTCAAGGAAGGCATCATCTATTGCAGCATAGAATACCGCTTGGGAGCCTTGGGATTCATGGCACATCCAGAGCTGAGTAAGGAATCAGGCAAGAACATATCTGGTAACTATGGTATCCTTGATCAAGTGATGGCCTTAAAATGGATTCACGACAATATCGCTGCCTTCGGTGGAGACCCAGACAAGATTACCATTGCTGGAGAATCTGCCGGTGGTATCTCGGTAAGTATACTATGCGCCTCTCCCCTTGCCAAGGGTCTCTTCCGAGGAGCCATCAGCGAAAGTGGTAGCTCCTTCTGGCCTGTGGGTGAAAGCAGAAATGGTAACACTGCCATGCTCACCAACAAAGCGGCAGAAGCAGGTGGACTTCTCCTTCAAAAGAGACTCAAGGCTAAGAACTTGAAGCAGCTAAGAAAAGTTCCGGCGATGGACATCGTGAAGAATACCGACTTTGAGTCCTTCTGGCCGAACGTTGACGGCTACTCCATCACCGATGACCAGTATAAGCTCTATGAAAAGGGAAACTACAATGATGTAAATGTCATCATAGGAACCAACAGCGACGAAGGAAGTATGTTTAGCCGCCCTGTCAGTGTAAGTGACTATGAGAAAAGAATCCATGAGATATATGGAAGCTGGGCAGACCAGGTTCTCAGTCTCTATCCTGCCAAGACAGAGGAAGAAACCTACTTCGCCCAATCCGACATTTTCCGTGATGGCTCCTTTGCATGGGGAACGTATGCCTGGGCTAACCTGCAGAGCAAGACCGGCAAGGGCAAAGTGTATATGTATTACTTTGATCAAGACTCAGAGAACACCATCGTGAAAAGCCACAAGGGAGGAGCCAGCCATGTGGCAGAGATGCCATTCATCTATGGCTATAAGTTTGGCTCTGGAAAGATGACCGAGACGGAGCAGCACATGGAGCAAATCATGTCACGCTACTGGATCAACTTTACCAAGACTGGCAATCCAAACGGGGATAGCCTTCCTTTCTGGACTACCTACCAGGAAGGTAAACCAACGGTAATGATTATGAAGGAAGGACTGCATTTGGGTCCTGTTCAAAATCAAAAGCAAATGGACTTCTTCGAGAAGTTCTTCAAGGAAAAAAGAAAATAATACGTCAAGTTCCAAGTGGCATTTCTCCCACTTGGAACTTTTTCATTAAAGAGATAAAACGCCACTGTGGCAGCACACCTCACCTATTTTTTCTCTATCAAGCTGTTGCTGATATATTTTTCTTTTCAGACCTTTACATTTTACACATTTTCGAGGTTTTCTAAGCTTTCTCCGTTATTACCAGCACATGGCTTTCGTCGCTCAATGTGGTGGCGAAGATATAGGTTTCGCCACCATCCTTCAACTTCAATCGCTTGCGCAATTCCGCTACGGAGAGAGGGAAGTTGCGGGTGGCGATGTTCGCCTTGGTGATTCCTGAGAGATGACGCTTCAGCTCCTTCTTATTAAAAGAGGAGATGGCGATGATGCGGAAACTTCTGCCGGGGAAGACGGCGATAGGCTCCATGCTCACGAAAAGATGACTGTTCTTGGAAAGCATTCTGGCTCCATATCGCTCGGATAAAACACTGAAACAGCCGGCTTTCATCAGCGAGGCATTCGGCTCGTAAAGATACTGCATCTCTTCAAGAACTGGTGGAGCTATCTTTACCGAAGATTCCTCCATTTTCATTTCATCACAAACGAAGGATTGCGCATCATTGATGCAATAAATGCGGAGATTCCCTGCGTCCGCAGCATCTTCTATGTGCCCAGAATCTTCTGCTGAAGGCAAAACAGAACCATTATTCTGGTCAGGGAACGAATTGCAGTCCCCATTTCCACCCATATTTCGCGCAGAAAGCACTAACAGGAGTTCCTTGCACTCATTGTTCACGGAAATGATATGAACCTCTCTTACGCAGTTTAATTCGCTTACCGCACGGTGCCAGTCGAGCATCGGAGAGAGTTTGATAATGATGTAATCTGCCTTCGAAAGCATCTCTTCCTGCAAAAGGGTTACATCGGGCGTGCAATCTTTCAAGGATACTACCTTGTTGCCCGCATCGTCTCTACGGGCAGGATCTATGAAGATTATCTTAAGACCAAGGTTGGTTTTAAGTAATGACCGAGGCTGGTCTTCAGTTATGCCTAAAGAATCATCAGCTGATGCTGAATCATCTTTCTTTGGCAGAAAAGAATGCAGCACCTCTATTCCGTCTCCATTCTTCACGATGGCATTCTTCAAACCCAACCGCCCAAAGTTTTCCTTCGCTGCTTCACAGAGATGAGTCTGACGCTCCACATACATCGACTTCACGCCCAATCGGGAAGCGATGTAAGAGAAGTCTACTCCGAAACCGCCGGTCAGGTCAACAAACCCGATTTCTTCAGAAAAATCTCCTTCATGAGGTTCTTCTTTTATTTCATTAACATTCTCTTTTGATTCTGTTAATATCTGTTGCTTTTTGCAAGTGGCTTCATTTTTGGCGAATTTTGAATCAACTGCCCCTTTGCCCGCAAATTCGCAAATTTCAGAAAGATGAAGATTTGAGGCATTTTCGCTCTCCTTCTCCTTTTCTTCTCCGTTTTCGGATGATGAAGGAGACAAACCGAGCAGTCGGGCAGCGAGTTCAGCCTTATAAAGTGCCGTTTGCTCTGACGAACATTGCTCCATCGAAATATGAGGGGGATAGATGATGCCATCGATGCTTGCCCAACGGGGCAGTTTCACACGAGCCATCTTTCGCCCACGAATCTGGTCGAGAGCGAAAGGCATATCTACCTCGGGATACTTGCTGCCGAGGAAAGCCAACTGGCGAACATCATCGTCCTGATGCTGGCGGATAAAATCGAGCGTTGCTTGGTTCATGATTTCTGTTGAGTGATTCGTCATTACATTACTTATTCTTTATAACCGCAAATTTACGATATTCTGATGAGATTACAAAATATTTCTCAGAATATCTGATAATTTACTCAAATTTCACATGTAAACTCCACACGCCCTGAAAGGGCAGAAGCTCCAAGCCCAGGGCATCGCCCTGGGTAATTACGGATGCAAACCTGTCGCCCTGTAAGGGCAAAAGCTTTAAAATACCGGGCAATATACAAAGCTTTTGCCCTTACAGGGCGCCTTGCTGATTGCCATTATACCCAGGGTGATGCCCTGGGCTAGGAGCTTTTGGGCCTTCAGCCCGTTCTTGAACCACATGCGTAAGTTTAGTAAATACATAACTATCGGAGATAGAACAACTGCTTAGGAAGAACAGAAGACTAGTAGAAGGCAAACAGCCGACTAGCGCAACAGAGGCTAGTCGGCTGTTCCTGTATAACAGTTTGCCAAACATCCTTTCTCTTATTTCAAGAGAAGCACAGTTGGCAGGAATATCGCAATCAGCTCTTCACTCTTCACCTTTTCAACATAAAGAGCTGAAACACAACGCATTACATAGGTGAAGAGATTTTCAGCACTCTTCACCCACTCTTCACCACTCTTCACCTTTTACGATTTTGGGAAAGGTATAAATGCAGAGCCGCTTAGCTGGCTACAGCCTAAAAAGGTGAAGGGCGGGTGAAGAGTTAAAAACCACTCTTCACCCGCCCAACTTCCTATCCTTCAACTACTTACACCCGAAAGGTGAAGAGTGAAGAGTTGTTGGGAAAATTCTCTCGCATCCGTAAAGATGCAGAGAGAAAATTCCGGTGTCTCAAAAGAAACGATGGATTAGTCAGCCAACTTAGCCTTCAAGAACTCACGGTTCAAGCGGGCGATGTTAGCGATAGACTCGTTCTTAGGACAAACAGCCTCGCAAGCACGAGTGTTTGTACAGTTACCGAATCCGAGCTCATCCATGCGTGCAATCATCTTCTTAGCACGGGCAGCAGCCTCTACACGACCCTGTGGGAGAAGTGCCAGCTGGCTAACCTTTGAGCTGACGAAGAGCATAGCAGAACCATTCTTACATGCAGCAACACAGGCACCGCAACCGATACATGTAGCGCAATCCATTGCCTCGTCTGCATTCTCCTTAGGAATCAGGATAGCGTTGGCATCCTGAGCCTGACCTGTACGAATGCTGGTGTAACCACCTGCCTGGATAATCTTGTCGAATGCTGAACGGTCTACCATACAGTCCTTGATGATAGGGAAACCAGCAGAACGCCAAGGCTCAACGGTGATAACGTCACCATCGTTGAAACGACGCATGTAGAGCTGACATGTTGTAGCACCACGCTCAGTCTTACCGTGAGGTGTACCATTAATATAGAGAGAGCACATACCGCAGATACCCTCGCGGCAGTCGTGGTCGAAGACGAAAGGCTCCTGACCTGACTCGATGAGCTCCTCGTTCAAGATGTCGAGCATCTCGAGGAATGAAGTATCATCTGGGATGTTCTTCATCTCATGTGTATCGAAGTGACCCTGTGCTGTAGGACCGTCCTGCTTCCAATACTTAACTGTGAAACTTATATTTCTTGCCATTGTCTTGTTCGCTTTTTAATTCTTGTAATTTCTTGTCTGTACCTTAATTGCCTCATACTCGAGAGGTTCCTTGTTGAGCACTGGAGCAGTTGTGTCATCGCCCTGATACTCCCAGCAACCTACGTAGAAGAAGTTCTCATCATCACGCTTAGCCTCGCCTTCCTCTGTCTGGTACTCCTCACGGAAGTGACCACCACAGCTCTCGTTGCGGTGCAATGCATCGTAAGCGATCAACTCGCCCATCAAGATGAAGTCACGCAAGTGGATAGCCTTATCCAACTCTACGTTCAAGCCTTCCTTCTTGCCAGGGATGAAGAGGTTCTTGTTGAATTCCTCGCGCAGAGCCTTCATCTTCTTCAAGCCTTCCTCAAGACCTTCCTTGGTACGACCCATACCTACGTGCTCCCAAAGGATGTGACCCAACTCCTTGTGGATAGAATCTACAGAGCGCTTGCCCTGGATACCCATCAGGCGGTCGATTTCCTTCTGAACACCTGCCTCTGCCTCTGCGAACTCTGGGAGATCGGTAGAGAGCTTTGGCCACAATGCCTGGTCAGCCAAGTAGTTCTGGATAGTGTATGGCAATACGAAGTAACCGTCAGCCAAACCCTGCATCAAAGCAGATGCACCAAGACGGTTAGCACCGTGGTCAGAGAAGTTACACTCACCGATAGCGAAGAGACCTGGGATAGTGGTCATCAACTCGTAGTCAACCCAGATACCACCCATTGTATAGTGGATAGCAGGGAAGATCATCATTGGGTTGTAGTACTTCACGCCGTTAATCTCGTTAGCCAACTCACCTGGGTTAACGTCGGTAATCTCCTCATACATATCAAAGAGGTTGCCATAACGCTGCAGGATAACGTCGATACCGAGACGGTTGATAGACTCAGAGAAGTCGAGGAATACGGCAAGACCTGTGTTGTTGACACCGAAGCCCTTGTCGCAACGCTCCTTAGCTGCACGAGAAGCCACGTCACGAGGAACCAGGTTACCGAATGCTGGGTAACGGCGCTCCAAGTAGTAGTCGCGGTCTTCCTCAGGAATATCAGAACCCTTCTTTGTACCAGCCTGCAATGCCTTAGCATCCTCAATCTTCTTAGGAACCCAGATACGACCATCGTTACGGAGTGACTCTGACATCAAAGTCAACTTACTCTGGTTTGTACCATGAACAGGGATACATGTAGGGTGAATCTGAACGTAAGATGGGTTAGCGAAGTCAGCACCCTTGCGGTAGCACTGGATAGCTGCTGTACAGTTACAACCCATAGCGTTTGTAGAAAGGAAGTAAGCGTTACCATAACCACCGGTAGCGATAACTACGGCGTTGGCAGAGAAACGCTCCAACTTACCTGTGATCAAATTCTTGGCGATGATACCACGAGCGTGACCGTCAACGATCACAATATCCTCCATCTCGTAACGGGTGAAGAGCTTAACCTTACCTGCCTCAACCATGCGGCTCAAAGAAGAGTAAGCACCGAGGAGGAGCTGCTGACCTGTCTGACCCTTAGCATAGAATGTACGAGATACCTGAGCACCACCGAAAGAACGGTTAGCCAGCATACCACCGTACTCACGAGCGAAAGGAACGCCCTGAGCTACGCACTGGTCGATGATGTCGTTGCTCACCTCAGCCAAACGGTAAACGTTAGCCTCACGAGCACGGTAGTCACCACCCTTTACTGTATCGTAGAACAGACGGTAAACAGAGTCACCATCATTCTGATAATTCTTAGCTGCATTGATACCACCCTGTGCTGCGATAGAGTGAGCACGACGTGGAGAGTCCTGGATGCAGAAGTTCAAGATATTGAAGCCCATCTCGCCGAGAGAAGCAGCAGCAGAAGCACCTGCCAAACCTGTACCTACAACGATAACGTCGAGCTTTAACTTATTCTTTGGGTTAACCAAACGCTGGTGAGCCTTATAGTTGGTCCACTTCTCAGCAACTGGTCCTTCAGGTATTCTAGAATTTAATGTTTTTGCCATAATCTTTTTTAATACTTAAATGATTACACGAATTATGCGCAGCACAAAGATGGAGCGCAACCGAAAGCGAATGCCAATACAACTACGATGAAGAGGAGAAGCAGGATGGTAGAATAAATCATACCGATCATCTTCCAACGGCAGAACCAAGTCTTACCGCTCCAACCGAGAGTCTGAATAGCACTCCAGAAACCGTGAGTGAGGTGGAACCAAAGAGCTACCAACCAGATAAGGTAGAGAACTACGAATACTGGGTTAGCGAAGGTGTCCTGAATGAATGCGAAGCCGTCTGCTGGGCTGTGGCCGAAGCTTGTACCCAAAAGTTCAGCAAACATCATGTTGTACCAGAAATTGAAGAGGTGAAGCAACAAACCGAGAACAATGATGATACCGAGCACCAACATGTTCTGGCTAGCCCACTCTACTTTCTCTGGCTTTGCTGTTACCTCGTAACGCTGGTTACCGCGAGCACGACGGTTCTGTGCTGTCAGGATGAAAGCGTAAACGATGTGACAAACTGCCAAAGCTGCCAAACCCAAAGTTGCAACTACGGCGTACCAGTTAGCACCCAACAATTCGCAAATCATGTTGTAAGCATCTCCTGAGAAGAGAGCAACAACATTCATGCAACCGTGGAATGTCAAGAATAGAATAAGAGCGATACCAGTTACTGACATCACTACCTTTCTACCAATAGATGAATTGATTAACCACATAAATGATTGAAATTTAATTATTTAACTGTTTGAAACTAATTTATATTCATCACTTTTCGTCCCTGCAATACCTATTTTTAGGCATTCTGCAATCCTCATTTCTAGGTATATTTTCGCAAGTCTGCTGCAAAATTACTATATTTTAATGATTTATCAAAGTATTTTTGCTAAAATTTCGATTTTATTTCTTACTTTTGCCGAAAATTAGAAAAAATATAGATTAAACGAAGTATGAAATTCAATTATGACGTGCTCGTTATCGGTGGAGGACATGCCGGATGCGAGGCTGCTGCAGCCTCTGCAAACATGGGTGCCAAAACCTGTTTGATAACGATGGATATGAACAAGATTGGTCAGATGAGTTGCAACCCCGCCATCGGAGGTATTGCCAAGGGACAGATTGTGCGCGAAATCGATGCTTTGGGCGGACAGATGGGTATCGTAACGGATAAAACCGCCATCCAGTTCCGAATGCTCAACATCGGCAAAGGTCCTGCCGTATGGAGCCCCCGTGCTCAATGCGACAGAGGAAAGTTTATCTGGGAATGGAGAACCATCCTCGACCATACCGACAACCTCGACATCTGGCAAGACCAAGCTGACGAACTGCTCGTAGCTAACGGAGACGCCATCGGCGTAAAAACCATCTGGGGAGCCGAATTCTATGCCAAGAGCATCATCATCACCGCTGGAACATTCCTCAACGGACTGATGCATGTAGGAAGAAAGATGGTAGAAGGCGGAAGATGCGCCGAACCTGCCGTACACAACTTTACGGAGAGCATCACCCGATGGGGTATCACTACAGCCAGAATGAAAACCGGAACTCCGGTCAGAATAGACAAGAGAAGTGTTCATTTCGAAGATATGGAAGAACAGCCGGGCGACAGCGATTTCCACCAGTTCTCTTACATGGGAGAACATCGGGTTCTGAAACAATTGCCTTGCTGGACTTGCTACACCAACAAGAAGGTACACGAAACTTTAAAAAGCGGTCTCGCTGACTCACCTTTATATAATGGTCAGATTCAGAGTACCGGTCCACGTTACTGTCCGAGTATAGAAACGAAGCTCGTCACCTTCCCCGACAAGGATCAGCATCCGCTCTTCCTGGAACCGGAAGGCGAAGATACGAACGAGATGTATCTGAACGGTTTTTCTTCAAGCATGCCGATGGAAATCCAGTTGAACGCTCTTCATGAGATTCCGGCATTGAGAGATGCGAAGATTTACAGACCGGGTTACGCCATCGAATACGATTACTTCGACCCTACCCAACTCAAACATTCGCTGGAGTCGAAAATCATCAAAGGCCTCTTCTTTGCCGGACAGGTGAACGGAACCACCGGTTATGAAGAAGCAGGAGGTCAGGGAACCGTTGCCGGAATCAACGCAGCTCTGCATTGTGTCGGTGACAAGACTTTCGAGATGAACCGCGATGAAAGTTATATCGGCGTACTCATCGATGACCTCACCACAAAGGGAGTTGACGAACCATACCGCATGTTTACCTCCAGAGCCGAATACCGCATTCTGCTCCGCCAGGACGATGCCGATGCCCGACTCACAGAAAAAGCATACGAACTCGGAATTGCCAAGCGCGACCGTTACGACTGGTGGATAGAGAAGAAAGAAGCCATCGGAAGAATCATCGAATTCTGCGCCAACTATCCTATCAAGAAGGATGAGATAAATCCGAAACTGGAGGCACTCGGTACTACTCCACTTCGCGCCGGCTGCAAGCTCATCGACCTCATCGCCCGTCCGCATCTGAACCTCACGAATCTTTCGGAGATTATTCCAGACCTGAAGGCTGCACTGGAAACACCAGCTAACCGAAAGGAAGAGATAACGGAAGCTGCAGAAATAAAGATGAAGTACAAAGGTTACATCGAACGAGAGCGTCTCATTGCCGACAAGATGCACCGTTTGGAGGACATCAAAATCAAGGGCCGCTTCAACTATTCCGAACTCCACGAAATCTCCACAGAAGGACGTCAGAAACTCGAGCGCATCGACCCGGAAACCTTGGCACAGGCAAGCCGAATTCCGGGAGTATCACCAAGCGATATCAACGTGATGCTCGTTTTGCTCGGAAGATAAGCCGTTTTACAATGAAACACAAGGGAACGCTTGATGTTTCACGTGAAACAGACAATCAGTAAAACATTTGATGCTCAACCTATTAAGAGAGGTTGCATCAAGTGTTTTGCGGTTAAAGTAAAACTTCAGCAATTCGTGAAACAAAAGTGGATAAATTCGGGTAAAACGCAAAAACAAACGGGCAAAAAGCCCTCAAAAAGGAACAAGAAAACAGAATAAAATAAGTATCAATTTAAAGCATAAAAAGTAATGAACAATCAGCTATTATTAGACAATCTGCGTTGCATTCCAGATTGGCCAATCAAGGGTGTAAACTTCCGTGATGTTTCAACCCTTTTCAAGAATCCTGCATCTTTAAAAGAGATCAGCGATGAGATGTACGAACTCTACAAAGACAAAGGAATCACCAAGATTGTAGGCATCGAATCACGCGGATTCGTGATGTCTTCTGCCCTCGCAATCCGTCTCGGAGCCGGCGTAGTTTTATGCCGCAAACCGGGCAAACTTCCATGCAAAACCGTACAGGAAAGTTATGCAAAGGAATATGGTATCGACACCATCGAAATCCACGAAGATGCCATCAATGAAAACGACATCGTACTCCTCCACGACGACCTCCTTGCAACCGGCGGAACCATGAAAGCAGCATGTGATCTGGTAAAGAAATTCCATCCGAAAAAGGTGTATGCCAACTTCATCATCGAACTCGTAAACGAGAATTTCGAAGGCAGAAACTCCTTTGATCCTGACGTTGAAGTAACTACTTTATTGCAGTTATAAGCTACAAAAATACTGCAAAAAATACTGCGAGAATGCAGCAAGGAAGCAGCAAAAGACACTAGAGCGTTGCCGTTTCACGTGAAACAGTAACGCTCGTTTTCCCTTTAAAAACAAGTAAAAATATGACGAAACAAGAGAATGAGGAGCGCTTGGCAAGGCTTAAAAACATCGTTTTAAGTATGCCGGAGAAGCCAGGAAGCTACCAATATTACGACGAAAATCATACGATTATATACGTGGGAAAGGCGAAAAACCTAAAGAGAAGAGTATCTTCCTACTTCCATAAAGAGGTAGACAGATACAAGACAAAGGTGCTTGTTTCTAAGATTCACGACATATCTTATACGGTCGTAAACACGGAAGAAGACGCACTTTTGCTTGAAAACAGCCTGATCAAAAAGTATAATCCAAGATACAATGTCCTGCTGAAAGACGGCAAGACATACCCCTCTATATGCGTAACAAACGAGTATTTTCCACGCATTTTCAAGACTCGTCATATCAATAAAAAAGTGGGAACCTTCTTCGGCCCTTACCCTCATATCGGCAGCATGTATGCCGTTTTAGAAGTCATCAAGAAGCTCTATAAGCCCCGCACTTGCAGAATGCCTATCACCAGAGAAGGCGTTGCTGAAGGCAGATACAAGCCGTGTCTGGAGTATCATATCCACAACTGCGGAGCACCCTGCATCAACAAGCAGAGCTATGAGGAATATCAGGAAAACATGCGCCAGGCACGTGAAATTCTGAAAGGAAACACGAGGGAAGTAAGCAAATATCTCTACGATTTGATGATGAAGAATGCCGAACTTCTACGCTTTGAGATAGCCGAAGAATACAAGAAAAAGTACCAATTACTGGATGAATTTGAGGCAAAAAGCGAGGTGGTAAGCCATACAATTACAGATGTAGATGTCTTCACCATCGTAAATGATGACGCCAACAAAAACGCCTTCATCAACTACATTCACGTAAAAAACGGCACCATCAACCAGAGCTTCACCTACGAATACAAGCGCAAACTGGAGGAGAGCGATGAGGAGCTTCTGATTACGGCCATACCGGAAATCAGAGAGCGTTTCCACTCCACTTCGAAAGAGATTATCGTGCCTTTCGAGATGGAATGGAAGCTGAAAGATGCCACCTTCTTCGTACCGCAGAGAGGTGACAAAAAGCATCTTCTGGAACTGTCGGAAATGAACTGCAAGCAGTATAAATTCGACCGTCTGAAACAGGCAGAAAAACTCAATCCGGAGCAGAAACAGACCCGATTGATGAAGGAATTGCAAGCCAAATTAAAGCTTCCAAAGATGCCTTACCAGATAGAATGTTTCGATAATTCCAACATATCCGGTACCGACGCCGTGGCAGGATGTATCGTATATAAAGGCATGAAACCATCTAGAAAAGACTACAGGAAATACAACATCAAAACGGTGGAAGGACCGGATGATTACGCATCCATGCAAGAGGTGGTAAGACGCCGGTACAGTCGCATGATAGAGGAAGAAACTGCACTTCCAGACCTAATTATTACCGATGGCGGAAAGGGTCAGATGGACGTAGTAAGAGAGGTTATTGTTGACGAATTACACCTGGATATTCCTATCGCAGGACTTGCCAAAGACGACCGTCACAGAACCAACGAACTACTCTACGGCTTCCCTCCTCAAACCATTGCCCTACCACCCGAAAGCGAGCTGTTCAAGGTACTGACACAGATACAGGATGAGGTGCACAGATACGCCATCACCTTCCATCGCGACAAGCGCAGCAAGCATGCTCTTCACTCAGAATTAGACGATATAAAAGACATCGGTCCGAAGGCTAAAGAAGCCCTGCTGAGCAAGTTTAAGAGCGTGAAAAAGATGAAAGAAGCATCATTAGAACAACTTTCAGAAGTATTAGGCCCACATAAGGCGGAAATTCTTGCAAAATATTTCGAAGAAAAAGGCGAGAATATGAAATAAAAGTTGTATATTTGCAGTTCAAACTATGTAACTGAACTTTCGCATGTGGTTCAAGAACGGGCTGAAGGCCCAAAAGCTCCTAGCC
>JAJWAL010000120.1:0-9336 GCA_021618535.1 Segatella copri
GATATGCCCGTGAGTATGCTACAGACAACAGAACGATTTACCTGATAGGCTGCAACTTCTCGTCTAAGACGGGGACGATTGACGACTGGAAGTCTAAGGGCAAAAGCGTTTAAATAACGAGCAAGTTTTAAAGCTTTTGCCATTACAGGGCGCCTTGCTGATTGCTATTATACCCAGGGCGTTGCCCTGGGCTAGGAGCTTTTGGGCCTTCAGCCCGTACTTGAACCACTCGCGAAACTTGAGTTAATTTTAAAAAAGGGTGTGTCATGCAGTTATGACACACCCTTTTTCTGTTTATCTATTTCTTCTTCGGCAAACCTATCTTCTTGCCTACCTTGAAACGGTCGAAACCTTCGCCATAAACACCGATGACGGCACTCTGGCTGACAAAGGCGGTAGGATCTATCTCGTCGATAAGACGGAATATCTTCTGAGACTCACGCTGACGCGCCAATACAAACAGCATGTGGACATCCTTGCCACTGTAACAGCCATGACCATCCATCACCGTACAACCTCGGTCGGCAGCGGTATTGATGGCTGCACTGAGCTCCAGATATTTGTCGCTGATGATGAAGAACTGAACCGAACGGCGCAACGCATTCACCACATGATCTACACAGAGCGACTGCACAAAGAGGCAGACATAACCATAAATCACCATCTCCCAATTGCGCAATACCAGATAAGAACTGGTGATGATACACAGGTCGCAAATCATGATGGCATGACCCAGGGAAATGTTCCAGTACTTGTTGATCATCGCCGCTACGGTATCAGAACCACCCGTAGAACCATTGCAGGAAAGACCCAGACCGGCACTGCTGCCCATGAAGAACGCACCGATGACCGTTGCCATGAACGGCTGGTCGTGGAGCAGCGGCGTCATGCCTACCGTATGCGTCTCTATCAGACGGGTGGTAAGGGCAAAGATACCGACACCATAGATGGTCTTCAGACAGAACTTATAGCCCAGAATGCGGAATGCGATGAGAAGCAGGAACACATTGAGCGCCAGATAAGATACAGAGGCAGGGATGCCAAATCCCCAACAGAGGATAGAAGCGATACCTCCTACACCACCCATCGTGATATGATTGGGAAGCAGGAAGATGTTCAAACCGATACTACCTTCTATCATCGCCAGGGCAATGATAACGTAGTCGCGGATTTCATGAAGTTTTGTTTTTCTCGTCATATAAATATAAGTATTTCTTAAAATGCGGTGCAAAGGTACTAAAAAATAAGTAAAAAAAGGACAGCTACGTGAAATATTACTTAAAAAACAAATCTTTTTTATGAAACCGGCACCTTAATTCGAAAAGATTTCCTATTTTTGCAGAAACTATGCATTATTAATTATCAAAAAATTCTAGTCTATGGCTAATTACGAAAATGAAATCAACTCGTGGCCAGTCCTGAAAAACGGACTGCACTACAAATGGCTTGTCGACTACGCTGCATTCAGCGCCTTCGGTACTTTTGAACTCACAGCAGAGGAATGGGAAAAACGCGACCTTATCGCCAACTTTAAAGGTAACTCTGAGCTCACTACGGAGATGGACCATCAGGAAGCCCTGAAGAAGGCTATCGAAATGGTATCAGACAAGCTGAAGAGTCTTTTGGGCGAAGAGGCAGCACAGTTTACCCTGGTCTGCATTCCTGCTGCTCTTGAGGCGCATACCAAGCGCCGTTTCAAGGAGTTCAGCGAGGAGATATGCAAGGCTACGGGCATGACCAACGCCTACCCTGCCTTCAGCTACACGCATGATGTAGATGAAGATGGCGATCCTGTAGATGAACTCCATATCGACGAGGCTTTCTTCCAGGGCAAAAAGATTATTCTCTTTGATGACATCATCGCATCCGGCAATTCGGTAGCCAAGTTTGCCGACCAGCTGGAAGGTTATGGTGCCAAGGTTGAACTGGCGCTAGCACTGGGAAAAAAGATTTCTGACGGATATGACCAGAAATAAGATATTTTATTAGATACTGAACTTTCGCATGTGGTTCAAGAACGGGCTGAAGGCCCAAAAGCTCCAGAAGCAGCACGCCCTGAAAGGGCAGAAGCTCCTAGCCCAGGGCATCGCCCTGGGTATAATGACAATCAGCAAGGCGCCCTGTAAGGGCAAAAGCTTTGAATTTGAAAGCTTTTGCCCTTTCAGGGCGACAGGTTTACGTCTATAATAACCCAGGGCGATGCCCTGGGCTAGGAGCTTCTGCCCTTTCAGGGCGTGTGGCGAAAACTTGCGAAAAGTTCAGTCTGATAGTTTATTATTCAGTCTGATAGTTTTTCATCAGAAAGCGATTTGCTTTCCCTTTTCTATGAACTCTGCATTCACGATGTCGATATCCTTCCACATCGCCATATCCGACTCCAAGGCGGCCAGGCTTGAGACATCCTCGCCATAACCGAAGAGGCGCTCTATCATCACACCATAGGTAAGATGCTCTATCTTCTCTATCGGATGAAGAACCACCGATTCCTCAAAACTGCTTTTCTTACCATTCCGGATTTCTACCAGCAAACGGGCACGTAACAATTCCTTAACCGACTGGTTGACAATCTGTTGAGGTATCTTCGTTAAATCATAAATTTCTTTCGGAGTATACGCCTGTTCGCCCTGATTGAACCGACGACATACCAGATGCATCACTACCCCACAAACCTTGATGCGCTGCACCAGTTTCAGGTGATCGTACTGCAAATCACCATCATAATAATGGATGTTCTGGTTGGTATGGCAAAGCAAGGCGCCAAACACTACGATAGCCCACGAAATCTGAAGCCATAACAGGAAAAGCGGAATGGCTGCCAGCGAACCGTAGATGACATTGTAGCTGGAAAGGAAAACCTGCAGATAGATATATCCATACTGAAGTGCCGTCATGCAGACACCCGCCAGGAACGATGGAACCAGGGTACTGCGAACCCTGATATAGGTATTCGGGATGACATAATAGCAGAACACGAAGAACAGGAACATCGGAACAAAAGCCGCCAGATGAAGGATGAACGAAGGAATGGTATCACCGATATCCGCTATCCTATCGACATTATCCACCATATTCACCGTCCATACATTGATGCTCGAAGCAAAGAGAATCAGCAGTCCCAGACCGAACAGGATGGTAGGATATTCGGTAACAATCTGCTTCCATGAACGCTCGCCCGTATGCCAGATATCATCGAAGGTAAGCTCTATCTTCTGCATCAGCGAAACGATGGTATAGAGAAACATCACGATACCCGTACCGATGATATAGTTGCTCTGCGTATTCTCGATATAATTGTGAACGAAGTTAACGATGGTCTGCGCCACTACGGGCTGTGCCTCGAAGGTGGTAGAGAGCCAGGATTCGAGCAGAGAGGCATAGCCGAAACCACGGGCTATGACAAACATCATCGCCATGAAAGGTATCAGAGCCATGAAGGAGGCGAAAGTCAACGCAGCCACATCCCTTGCCCACATATCCTTGAGATAGAAGATGCGACCGGCAAGCATACCCATCTTGAGCCAAGATTTGAATCTGCCCCGGAAGTCTTTGATATTAGAAGAATTGAACTCCCTGATATCTTCGTAAAAACCTAGTATTCTGTCTATTACCCCCATAAGTTTAAAGTATTGGTTTCACGATAAAACATCAAATCCCTCCACAACACCACTGGGATGCCGTGAAGGGATTTGTCTTAGTATAATTGCTTCAGTTCTATAGATTAATAGAACTTGAAGTAGTTGCGAGCATTGTTGTAAGAGATATCCTCAACCATGCGAGAGAGGCTCTCCATGTCGTTAGGAAGCAAGCCCTTCTCTACATCATTGCCGAGGAGGTTGCAGAGCAAACGACGGAAGTACTCGTGACGTGGGTAGCTGAGGAATGAACGTGAGTCGGTCAACATACCTACGAAACGGCTCAGGAGACCCAATACAGAGAGTGCGTTCATCTGGCGGGTCATACCATCGAGCTGATCGTTGAACCACCAGCCAGAACCAAACTGAATCTTACCTGGGCAAGAACCATCCTGGAAGTTACCCAGCATAGTAGCGATTACCTCGTTGGCACATGGGTTCAATGTATAGAGGATAGTACGTGTAAGCTTACCCTCCATGTTGAGCTCATTGAGGAAGCTGCTCATAGCCTTGGCTGTAGTGAACTCACCGATAGAATCAAAACCGGTATCAGCACCAAGCTTGTTGTACATCAGTGTATTGTTGTCGCGGATAGCACCATAGTGGTACTGCTGTGTCCAGTCGGCAGCGTGATCCATCTCAGCACAAACCTTGAGGAATGCATGCTTGTACTGACGGATTTCGAGAGCAGAAAGCTGCTGGCCACGCATAGCCTTGGCAAAGATAGTCTCAATCTGAGAATCTGTGTATGGCTCATCGTAGAACTCCTCGATACCGTGGTCGCTCAACTTACAGCCGTTCTCGGTGAAGAAGTCGTGACGCTTCTGCAAAGCATCAACCATATCCTGGAATGTAACGAGGTTAACACCTGCTACCTCACCGAGCTTGTTCATATAGTCAGCGAAATCTGGCTTCTCGATGTTCATAGCCTTGTCAGGACGCCAAGCTGGAATCATCTTGATTTCGAAACCGCTCTCACGTGTCTGCTTGTGGTAACGGAGGTCATCGATTGGGTCGTCTGTAGTACAAACGCACTCTACGTTATAATGACGCATCAAACCACGAGCACTGAATTCAGGCAACTGCAACTTCTCGTTACACTCATCGTAGATTTCACGGGCTGTCTTAGGGCTGAGCTGCTTATCGATACCGAAAGCAGTCTTGAGCTCCAGGTGAGTCCAGTGATAGAGAGGGTTACGGAAAGTATAAGGCACAGTTTCAGCCCACTTCTCGAACTTCTCCCAGTCGCTGGTATCAGTACCTGTGCAGAAGCGCTCATCTACACCGTTGGTACGCATAGCACGCCACTTGTAGTGGTCGCCACCGAGCCAAAGTTCTGTAATACTCTTAAACTTGTGATCATTTGCTACCATCTCAGGGATGAGGTGGCAGTGATAATCGATAATTGGCATTTTAGCCGCATGATTGTGGAAAAGATCCTGTGCAGTCTTAGTGTCGAGCAGGAAGTTTTCATCCATAAATTGCTTCATAATTCGTTATCGTAGTTTTTAAATGTTTATTTATTCACTATGAATTGTAGCGCAAAGATACAACAAATATCGGAAAAAAGAATCGTTTAAGCGAAATATTTTTGATTATTTCACTTAAACGATTACGTTGGGTTGTATTATACAATGATTCTTGTCTTATGATAGCTTTCACGGAACTCGCTTGGCGAGCATCCTTTCTTCTTCTTGAAGATACGGTTGAAGTTGCTGAGATTGTTGAATCCGCAATCAAAACCTATCTCGCTGATACTCTTGGCGGTATCTACCAACATGCGGGCTGCATAACCCAGACGGAGGTCGATGATATACTCTGAGATGTTTCTGCCGGTGTGGAGCTTGAAGAAACGGCTGAACGCACTGCTGCTCATACCTGCCAGTGAGGCAAGCTCCGGCAGACGGAGTTCATCCATATAGTTCTTGGAGATGAAATTCTTCACCTTCAGAATGCGTCGGCTATCGTCTTCTATCGTTACCTTGGCATAACTGCTGGAAGCCAGCGTACGGGCATTTTCGCAGCGTGACAGTTCATAGAGAATAGTCAGGAACTGCTGCACGGCATAGAAACCATCTTTCACTGAACTTAAAGAATCGAGCATTCCGTATACCTTCATGATAGCCTGCATCGGAAAGACAAGTCCCTTCTTCGCTTCCTGCATCATGCGGGTGATGCTGGCGTAGGGATTTCTTCCGAAGAGCGTTTCATCACCCATGGAGAAATCAAACTGGATGGTAATCTCACGGATGTCTTCGCTGTGGCACTCGTTCTGTTCCCATACATGCTCCAGATCAGGCGATGTGATGAGACAGAGGTCATAGTCACCTATCACCTCCTGCGAATCTCCAACAATTCTCCTTACTCCCTTTGCATTCTCAACAAAGTTCAACTCGTACACCGAATGGTTATGGATAGGATAAGTAAACTCCTTCTTGTGTCGGTCTGCAATATAGAGTACATCCTTACCCATCAGCGGTGTTATCTCGTGTATGATTCTTCTATCTTCAGTCATGGTACTTAATGATTAATAACTAATCACTATTTTAGATATTCAAAGTCTTCAGAATGTCGCTCATCTTCTGCTTGGTTGCGATACGGGTAGGAACCAGAGGCAGACGGAGCTCGTTCTCGATGAAGCCCATATCATTGAGGAGCGCCTTTACGCCGGCAGGGTTACCGTCAACAAAGAGCAGACTGTAGAGCTCGGTGAAAGAATGATGAATCTTACGGGCTGGCTCATATTCGCCACGGAACTCGAGACGGATCATACGGCTGAAAGCCTTAGGCAGGGCATTGCCGATAACAGAGATAACGCCGGCAGCACCACTGGCAATCATTGAGAAGGTAAGCGCATCATCACCGCTGATAACATCAAAATTATCAGGCTTGTTCTTGATAATCTCATCTACCTGCTCCAGGCTGCCACTAGCCTCCTTCACGGCTACCACATTAGGGAAGTCGCGGGCGATACGGCAGGTTGTTTCAGGCTTCATGTTGATACCGGTTCTGCCAGGAACATTGTAGAGCACGATAGGCAGCGGACTAACCTGGGCGATGGCCTTGAAGTGCTGATAGAGACCTTCCTGAGAAGGTTTGTTGTAGTAAGGACAGATACTGAGGATGCCATCGATGCCACTCCAGTCGGTGTTCTTGATTTCTTCAACGACAGCAGCAGTATTATTACCGCCACAATATTTCAATATCTTGATGCGACCCTTGTTCACGTCTTTCACCAATTCTGTGATTTTATCTTTCTCTTCCTGTGTAAGACATGGAGCCTCACCAGTTGTGGCAAGGATGCAAAGGAAGTCTGCACCATTGTCAATTTGAAACTCTACCAATCGCTTGAGCGACTGATAATCAACCGAGCCATCGGTGTTGAAAGGAGTAATAAGGGCAACACCTAAACCCTTGAATATGTTCTGTGCCATAATCTATAATATCAAAAACGTTGGCAAAAGTACACAATTATTGTCAATTTGCAAAATAAAAATGAACTTTTCTTTCAAGATTGTACCATTTTTGAAAAAAATCTGTATTATTATACCATATTTCACGTTTTTTTAGTAACTTTGCACCCGAATTAAGCAAAGAACGTAGAACAAATCAAAGCTCAAAGTTCATAGCAAAAAACAAAAAAGTTCAAAGATCATCATGAGATATTTCATATTCTTCGGTTACGACGGCACCAACTACCACGGCTGGCAGATTCAGCCCAATGCCAATTCGGTGCAGCAGGAGTTGCAGCGCGCCCTCTCCATACTTCTGAGAAAGGAAATGGAGGTGGTGGGAGCCGGAAGAACCGATACCGGCGTACATGCCCGACACATGGCAGCCCACTTCGATACAGACAGGATTCCGATGGAACCCGACCAGCTGGTATACCGCCTGAACCGCATCCTGCCCCGCGACATCGCCGTATACGAAGTAAGGGAGGTAGCCCCGGAGATGCATGCCCGCTTCTCTGCCACATCGCGCACATACCATTATTATATACATACGCAGAAAGATCCGTTTGAGCGCCATTATTCACTGCAGATGAACTATCCCCTGAATTTCGAGAAGATGAACGAGGCGGCTCAGCATTTTCTGCATCACGAAGACTATGCAGCGTTCTGCAAGGCGGGTGGCGACAACAAGACTACCATCTGCCATGTAACAGCCGCCCGATGGGTACAGACCTCTCCTACCACCTGGTATTTCGAGATTACCGCCAACCGTTTCCTGAGAAACATGGTGAGAGCCGTAGTGGGCACGCTCATCGATGTAGGCAGAGAAAAGATTTCGATGGAACAGTTTCTCGACATCCTGCACAACGGAAGCCGCAGCGATGCAGGCGAAAGCATGCCGGGTAACGCATTGTTCCTGGAAGAGGTAGGGTATGATTTCAAAGAATAAATGATTAGAAACACAAGGGCGCGAGCCTCATTCAACATTCAACATTCAACATTCAACATTTAACATTCATAAAAATGTGGTTAGTATTAGCATTTCTCTCAGCAGCGCTGCTGGGATTTTATGATGCCTTCAAGAAGAAGGCACTTTCAGGTAACGCAGTGATTCCCGTGCTCTTTCTGAACACGCTCTTCTCATCGCTCATCTTCCTGCCGTTCATCGTGATGAGCTACACAGGAAATTCGCTGGATGGAACGATGTTTCATGTAGCAGAAGGCGGATGGGAAGTTCACAAGTACATCGTGCTCAAGAGTTTCATCGTATTGAGCAGCTGGATCTTCGGTTATTTCGGCATGAAACACCTGCCGCTCACCATCGTGGGACCTATCAACGCCACCCGACCGGTAATGACGCTCGTGGGTGCCCTGCTGGTTTATGGCGAGGTACTGAATCTGTATCAGTGGATTGGTGTCATACTTGCCATCATCTCCTTTGCCATGCTTTCGCGCAGCGGCAAGAAAGAGGGTATCGACTTCAAGCACAACAAATGGATTTACTTCATCGTGCTGGCTGCTGTGCTCGGTGCAATAAGCGGTCTCTACGACAAGTACCTGATGGCTCCACCAGAGAATGGTGGCGTAGGCTTAGACAGAATGATTGTGCAGAGCTGGTACAACATCTACCAGTGTTTCCTCATGGGAGCCATGCTGCTGATGATATGGTGGCCTACCAAGAAGAATTCTACCCCATTCCACTGGCACTGGAGTATCATCTTCATCAGTATCTTCCTTTCGGCAGCCGACTTCGTTTATTTCTACGCTCTGAGTCTGCCTGGCGCCATGATCAGTATCGTGAGCATGATTCGCCGCGGTTCGGTTATCGTCAGCTTCCTCTTCGGTGCAGCCATCTTCCATGAGAAGAATCTCAAGGCGAAGTTCATTGATCTGCTCCTCGTCTTGCTCGGAATGCTCTTCCTCTATTTCGGAACGAAGTAAAAGTTCTATGCCAGCACGCCCTGAACCAACGGTCACCGGCCGAAGGGAAAGGTAAAGGGCAGAAGCTCCCAGCCCAGGGCAACACCCTGGGTATAAGGTATATATAGAAAGTCGCCCTGAAAGGGCAAAAGCTTTGAAATAGAAAGCTTTTGCCCTTTCAGGGCGACTTTGTTGTTGCTGGATCAAACCCAGGGCGATGCCCTGGGCTAGGAGCTTCTGCCCTTTCAGGGCGTGTGGGGAAGCCTTACCCCCACACTGTTTTTACCAGATATGTGCACGCTTGTTCTTAGGAACAAAGAGCTTGTCGCCCT
>JAJWAL010000121.1:0-9271 GCA_021618535.1 Segatella copri
ATATGGGCACCTTGCTCGACCGTCTGGGCATCGCTGTACGTACCGGTCATCATTGTGCTCAGCCTTTGATGGACCGCTACGGTATTCTCGGCACTGTTCGTGCCAGCTTTGCTCTTTATAATACAAAGGAAGAAATAGATGCGCTTGTAGCGGGCGTAAAACGCGTGGCTATGATGTTCTAAAGATAAAGACTTTTTAGCCGCATACAGCGCACGTAAAAGCCTTATTTAGCCAACTGGTGAGCGAAAGACAACCCACTGGCAAGCAAAGAACAGCCAACTGGCGCTACTGCGGACAGTTGGCTGTTTGCGTTTGGCAGTTATCAGAAAGTTGAGGTTGGAATGCCCAAATACTCTTCACTCTTCACCCTTTTGCCGTAACGTATTGTTATACTGATACTTACGCGCTGAAGAGACGCTCTGACTCTTCACCCACTCTTCACCCTCTCTTCACCGCCTGGTGCTATGAGGGTGAAGAGTAGGTGAAGAGTGGGTGAAGAGTTGGTGAAGAGTTGAAATGCTCTCATCTTCGTAACTGTCCTATAATCAGGCGGTTATAAAATACAGGTGAAGAGTGAAGAGATAAACGTAAAATTCATCATAATTATGTTAGAAAGTCATTATTATAAGGATATGGTAGAGGCTGGCTGCGATGAGGCTGGCAGAGGATGTCTGGCTGGCAGCGTATACGCAGCAGCCGTCATCCTTCCGCCCGGTTATCAGAATGCCGAATTGAACGACAGTAAGAAGCTCACAGATAAGAAGCGCAAGGCGCTCCGCGAGCAGATAGAGCGTGATGCTGTAGCTTGGGCTGTGGGCATTGTTACTCCCGAAGAAATCGATAAAATCAATATCCTCAACGCCAGTTTTCTGGCTATGCACCGTGCCCTGGACCAGCTCAAGGTTCGTCCGGAGGCAGTTATCGTGGATGGTAACCGCTTCAAACCCTACAAGGATTTGCCTTATACAACCATCGTAAAAGGCGACGGCAAGTATCTGGCAATTGCTGCGGCAAGCATCCTTGCCAAGACCTATCGTGATGATTACATGGATGCGCTGGCAGAAGAATACCCACAATACGATTGGAAAAGCAACAAGGGCTATCCTACCAAGAAGCATCGTGCTGCCATCAGGGAATTTGGTGTTACCCCATATCATCGCATGAGTTACAATCTTTTGGGCTCCGGTGAACTGTCCATCGATTTTGAGGAATAATATACTGTCGCCATGAAGCATTTGAGGTGGGATATTTTATAGGAGGATATGCGGGCAGTTGCTTTGCTTCTGTTCCTTTATCTATATGTGGTGGTATTGCTGTTGAGTATTTAGGAGGCGAGTTTGGTTCACTTATGGGAGGACTGATTTATGATGCATTGTATTAAAAACGTCAATATAAAAATGAAATTGTTTGAGAATAGAATATTATATTCTTTCTACTGTTTTGAGCAGTGGATTGATGGCTCGTTTCATATGTTGTTTCGTGGTGTCAAGGTTTGGTCGATGAAAAAAATGTATAATTTAAATCCATTTGGTTATATAAGAAAACGAAACAAATCTTTGGACGAATATATCAATAATGTTTATTTGGCTGCTAATGAGGCTGCTGGAAATTTAGATTATGGTTTGAGAATATCACATGCTCAGGGCTTCTTGGGCGTACTGTTGGGACCATATATGATGCTAGCAGTTTCTCTTGTTAAATATTTTGGTCCAGTCAATATACCAAATACAAGTTTTAAGGTGTTTGTTTTGGTATGTTTGGGCGTGTCATATCTGATAGCTTATTTGTCAGCTTTCAAGGATGATGTGTATAAAGCATATTTCAAGAAGTTTAAAAAGGAAAAGAATGATTTGAAATGGCACGTCCTAACGTTTTTTGTGTGTCTTGGTTCCTTATACTCGGTTTATTTATCCATTGTATATTGGAATAAATAGGTAAAATGTGATGCTTTGATATGATGCTAGATATGGCTAAACGAGTAATGAATACAATCGGTAGTGTATATCGTATGTACCTAGACGATGGGAGAAAGGTCTATCTTCAATATGTGGCGATAGATAGATCTATGTTGAATAGTGGAGTCTTGCGAGTGTTTAAAAAGAAGTATTCGCAAGATGATGTTGAAGATATCGAAGAGATAGTTCGTGGAGAAGTATGGTTCTATACTCATACTTCTCTGCGACCAGCTATACGTGATGGATGTTGGAAAAAAATAGGTAGTAGTAGGTTTTGGGGTGATACAACCAATATAAAGTTTCGTTTGTATTCGGAAGGTAATACAAGCCATCTGACTGTATCCCACAAGTGGTATGTCTGGACTATTAATCAAGAAAATATCCATATAGGGGATTTGACAGGTGAGTATAAAAAATATGATATGGGTTGGCTTTATCCGCCTTCTTTTGTTTGTACAAAAATAAAGACAGGCAAGTATCCTAATCATGAGTTGGAATAGAAAAATGAAGCAGAGATTTACTCGATTATTATATTCTTTCTACTGTTTTGAAGTGTGGAGCAATAATTTAGCGGATAAATTATTTAGTTCATTGATGAACAAAGCTTACGAACTTACATATAAATGGGATCCGTTTAGCCTTATAAATAAGGAAAAAACGACATTGGAAGAATATATAGCATGGCGCAAACGTATATCTAAGAATGTTGTATATAATTTAGATTACGGTGTTAGTATGATGTATGCTAAACCCATATTTGGAATTTTGTTTGGGGCTTATATAATGTTGTTTGTCTCCTTGGTTAGGCATTTGGGATTAGTCGTTATACCAGACGCTTATTTTGAAATATGCGTGATAATATGCTTGGGCTTATCGAGCTTGATTGCTTATTTGTCCGCATTCAAAGATAATGTATATAAAGTATATTTTAAGAAGTTCAAAAAGGAAAAAAACAATAAAAAATGGCACTTCATAACGTTATGTGTGTTTCTGGGTTCTTTGTATGCTGCTTATTTGTCCATAGTGCTTTGGGTGAAGTAGGTGCAGTCTAATTTGATATAAATGTCGTAATTTTGCAAAACATGGCTAAAAAAAAATCAAAATAGAATAGGGGATATCTATTACGTGACATTGGAAGATGGTGCAAGAATCTATCTTCAGTATGTAGCAATAGATACGGAACAATTGTATTCGCCAGGCAATACGAATCATCTAACAGTGTCACACAAGTGGTATGTGTGGACTATTAATCAGAAATATATACATATAGGTGATTTAGTGGGAGAATATAAATCGTATAGTATGGGATTTGTTTATCCTCCTTACGCTGTTTATCAGAAGATAATAACAGGGAAGTACCCTTTTCACGAATTGAAATAAAAATGAAAAAGTTATTCATATTTAACGTATTCTTGATGATTCTGTATTTGGTTTCATCTTGCTTACCATTTGGTTATTACAAAAGAAGTGTGGAGTTTAAAAATTGCACAGGTGATACATTAATTATAGGACATTCTTACTTTGATGCCATTGATAGTGTGCATTGTCAGATATTGCCTGCTTATGATATACCTGGTATCGAGGAATTAGATTCCATTAATGTTCCAGTAAACAAAGAATTATCTTTACGAGGTATAATGGCAGTCTTCCCGGATTCAACGTGTTGTGAGGATTCGGTATATTTGTTTTCAAGGAAAGATACGTGCTATTTATTTTTGATTAAATTCGAGGATGTAAAGCGCAATTCTTGGAAAGAAATTTGTGAAAAAAAACTATATCATAAGTGGATGGTTATTCGAGGTAAGAGTGGATTTGTTTATAGAAATATAAGATACGAATATGAGTGACTTAAAAAACATAGCCAAGATATTTGGAATCCTCTTTATTATCTTTGGGTGGTTCTTCTATGAGTTTCGCTTGTATGAAACAGATGATGATGTAAAGAAGCAGATTCTTGACGAGGAAGTACCCAAGGCTTATGTATTTCGTGTTGTTTCGTGCAAGGAATATAGAGGTTTCTCTTTTGTTGGTGTAGATCCTCATGGAGATACAATCCATGAGAATCTATCTGCCTTTTGGGATTTGTATCAAAAATACCAAAAGGACGATCGAATCGTAAAGAGAAAAGGGGAGAAAACGCTCCTCTTGATTCATCATGCAGATACAGCTTGTATTCATTTATCTTATAAACAAAATGACTTATAGGTGATATGGAAGATTTTGTCTGCTCATGAAGACTTTTTCTACCGCTTTGTCGGTATGACGAGGGAAGGGAAGAAGGTGAAGAGTGAAGACATGTACTATAAGCAGAAATGCCACCCTAACTGCCATTTTTGATGGGGTTAGGACGGCATTATAAATGTTTTGTCTGATGAATGTCGGTTAGAAATCAAGGGTGATACCCTTTTCGTCAATCTTCTTGTATGTCTTGTCGTTTACAGTCACATTCTTCGAGTTCTTTGCATCAAAGGTGTGATTCTTTGCACTAACCTTGATGTTTTCGAGCTTCACGCCGTCAGTACGGTTGATGACGATACCATACTCTGCATTGTTTACCTCCATATCCTTGATGTGGATGTTGCTTACCGGCATCTCTGGGAGACCGTTGAAGTAAGCTGCACGACGGGCTGTGCGGCAGATGACATGGTTGATGTCGATATTGCGGAAGCAAGGTGTTGTCTCGTCTACCTTGAACTTCTGTACCTTCTGGCTCTTAGCCTCATCGCCATCGTTGAGAACCTCAACGGCAGACTTGCCACCGTAGTAAAGGTCGAAGGTGATGACATCTGTCTGGATATCAAACATTGACATGTTGTCGATGTAGATATTCTCTACTACGCCACCACGACCGCGGGTACTCTTGAAACGGAGACCTACATCGGTGCCGAGGAACTGGCAGTCGCTCACCTTGATATTCTTTACGCCACCACTCATCTCGCTACCAACAACGAAACCACCGTGCCCCTTGAATACGGTACAGCCGTTTACGATGACATTCTCGCAAGGAATGCCGCGCTTTCTTCCGTCAGCATCCTTACCACTCTTGATGCAGATACCATCATCGCCTACATCGAAAGTAGAATTGACGATAAGTGCATTCTTGCAGCTCTCCAGGTCAAGACCATCACCATTCTGAGCATATGAAGGGTTGCGGACTAATACATCTTCTATAAGAACGTTCTCGCACATCAGCGGATGGATGTTCCATGCAGGTGAATTCTGGAAGATGACACCATTGAGCCAAACGTTCTTGCAGCTTACGAGACTGATCATTACAGGGCGGAGGAAACGCTTGATCTCGTTCCATTCTTCTTCTGAAGCTGGAGTCTTAGGCACATTCATGTTGGCACTGTTGTCTGCCTTCAATGCGCCTTCTGATGGGAACCAGTAGTCGGCTCTCTTGAATGCACCGCCACGTGAAGTAATCTGCTTCCACTGGGCAGCGGTAACCTTCTGCTTCTTCAATGGGCGCCAGTATTCTCCGTTTCCGTCAATGCAACCCTGACCGGTAATTGCCACGTTGGTAAGATGATGACCAGAGATAGGCGACTGGCAGCGGCGTGTATCCAAACCCTCAAACGATGTTTCTATAAAAGGGTAGAGGGTATCATCTGGTGAGAAAAGGATGACTGCACCTTTTTCGAGATGCAGGTTGATATTGCTCTTCAATACGATAGGACCTGTGAACCATACGCCCTGTGGAACGATGAGTTTGCCGCCGCCTTTCTGAGTCAGCGTATCGATAGCTTTGGCAAAGGCTGTGGTACAGAGAGAAGAGCCGTCGCCAATGGCACCAAAGTCCTTGATATTTACCTCGTTGGCTGGGAATTGCGGACGGGTCACCTTCTCCATCTGGAATGGCAGATTCTCGTAAAGAGCATCATACTTCTTGATGTCGGTTGCCTGGGCACTTAGCGCCAACAAGCAAGCACATACCATGCTAAAAAATTTCTTCATCTATTTTTTTCGGTTTGTTGGGTTATTATATATAAGTTATTATTTATGATTCTGCATATAGATTGCAGTTTATGTTGCAAAAATACGCATTTAATTTCTTATAGCCAAATAAATAGAGTATAATTACATCGCAAACGTTTTCGTTCATAGGGAATCATAGCGAGTGGTTCCGAGAGACGAGAGATAAAATAACTCTATGCATTCAAATCTCTCCTACATTTCATTTGAGATAAGCACAACAAAGAAGAGCGAATTATTCTTTTTAGCAGAATTTTCTTATCGAAAACTTGCGAGTGTAGAAGAAATGTTGTATATTTGTAGCCGATACAACTCAATTAAATTTTTTGATATATTGCTTATGAAATGTATTCGTTTACACCTATTGTTGTCAGCCCTGTTGCTGATCTCTGTATCAGCATTTGCAGGACCACGTAGTTTCCGACAAGCCAAGCAGATAGCAGAGCACCAGGCTGCTTTGTTGGGTATCGTCATGGATGAGTCTGCTGCATCACAGGCGAAGTCTTTCGGTTTTGGTGACAAAACTCAGAAATCTCAGGCTTCTGATCAGGAAACTGCCAGTTATTATGTTTTTCCTCATGGTGAGGGAAAGGGTTTCACGATTGTGTCGGGCGATGATTGTCTGCCGGAAATCGTGGGTTATACCGATCAGGGAACTTATGATGAGGCATCTCTTCCAGAAAGTTATAAGAACTTCATGAAGGCTTATCAGGAGATGGTAGAGGCTTTGACCAAGGGCGATCAAGCTACTCTGCGCAATTTGGCAGAGGTAAAAGCTTACCGTTCTTCGGTAAATACTACTCATTCCAAGGCAGTTTCTCCTTTATTGGGTAATATTGCATGGAATCAGAGTAAGCCTTTTAATAATATGTGTCCGATTTATGATGGTAAAAATCGGGCTGTTACCGGTTGTGTGGCTACAGCTATGGCGCAGATGATGGCTTATTATAAGCATCCTAAACAATTGTTGCAGGATATTCCTGAATATACTAAGAAATGGTATGGTAGGGATGTGGCTGTTTCTGGTATTAGCAAGAGCGATGGTGTATATGATTGGGACAACATGTTACCTTTCTATAGTAGTGCAGAGGGTAGCTATACCAAAGATCAGGCCAATGCCGTAGCCAAATTGATGTTCCATTGTGGAGCTGCCGTGAAGATGGGGTATGGTGAAATGTCGGGTGCAAATCTTACGCCAGCACCTTTGGCTAAGTATTTCGGATATGATGCCGATATGATGCTGGATTTATCCCGTTCTTTATATTCTCTGGCAGAATGGACTCAGATTCTTGACAATGAATTGGCTGCTGGGCGTCCTGTTTTCTATTCAGGTTCTTCTACCGATGGTGGTCATCAGTTTATCTGTGATGGTTCCGATGGTCAGGGACTTTATCATATCAACTGGGGCTGGGGAGGCTATCAGAATGGTTATTTCGATGTTACGATCTTGAATCCTGAGAAGGGTGGTGTCGGCTCCGGTAATGCACAGGATGGTTACAACCGCAGTTGTAGTATGTTGGTTGGTGTGGCTCCTGATAATGGTAAGGTAGATGAGCCTGTAGCACCTTTCGCTCCTATTGTGCAGAGCTATTGGGATAAAATGTCTGTTTTTGAACTGACTAAGGATACAAGAAATCAGGTTTCAGATAAATTTGCCTTGAAAATACAGAATTATTTCTGTAATCAGAGTCGTCAGGATATGACAGGCTCTATCGCTTATGGTATATTGAAGTCTGATGGTACTTATGTTCCAATTTCTGGGGTTAAGGAATTCTCTTTTAAGGGTATCCAAGATAATGGCAACACTTATGGTAATACTTTCTTGTTTGAATTTGATTATGCTTTCCCAATCGGACAGACCACGATCTATGCGATTTACAGTACCGATCATGTTCATTGGAACAAATGCGCTAATTCTGAAATGCGGCCTTATGTCGTTGAGGCTACAGCTCAAAAACTGACTCAGGTTCGTTCGCAATTGAAAGCAGATATCACTCCAACCGAAGAACTATTGGGTGGATTAACCAATGGCTTTGAAATTACTATCCAGAATCAGGGTGATATCGAATATTTGGGAGCCATCAATATCTTCAGCAATACGACTGCTACTATGCCAGACCAAGCCGCGATGGATGTTTATGTCACGGTTCCAGCACATAGTTCTATTACCAGAAAGGTAGAGTTGTCTCCTTCGGCGGGTGATTTGTATCTCTGGCTGACTGATGCAGGAGCAGAGAATGTCTTTGTTAATGCCAAGAAGTTTACGGTGGGAGCTACACCTGCAGCCCCTGTATTCACAGTTGTAAAGGCATGGACCAATGCGGCTCCAAATGAATATGAGACCGAAAAGGCGACTTATGGTAGTAATAAAGTGAAAGCTCCAAAGACGAATGATGCTTTTGCCCAATTCAATTTTGCTATCAAGAACGATGGAGGTACAGCTTTGTTGAAATATGCCTTGATAGCATATAGTACGAATGAAAGAAGCTTTGTTCCTCGTTTTGAGACGGTACGTATACCTGGTAATGGAGCGATCACTACAATATCCAAGTCTTTCGATCCTAACGAGTTGGGAGGAAATACTATCATCTCTGATTTGTGGTTCATGAGTTTGACAGATGGTAAATATTATGATATTCCAACCACTTTGTCTAAAAACAGACTTGATATAGTGGGTTCAGACGGCTATTATTTGTTTGATCCATTTAACTTGATAGTCTATGTTACTGATCAGACTTTAGGTATTTCTGACATTTCATTGAACAAAGGAATCTATGGCGGCAATGGTGAAATAATCATATCTTCTGACCGTTCTCAGATCATAAAAATCTTTAATTTGAGTGGACAGAAAGTAACCTCGGTTGCAGTTCGGGCTGGTGAAAGACTGACGATTCCTGTTCCTTCAGGCATCTACATTGTAAATGGAGTCAAAGTGATTGTGAAATAACATAATCATGAAATAGGATGATTGCCTACAACATGATTGTGGAGAAAAAGATATTTTGAATTTAAAAACAGATAAAAAGAGAAAGGAGTGGGTGACTACTCCTTTTTTATATATAGTGAATTCGCTATCTGATATAAGATTTTCTTGTGTTAAAGTTTGGTCTAAAGAAAAAAGAGCCACAAATCTTTCGATTTGCAGCTCTTGGTACCCAGACCCGGGATCGAACCGGGATGGATTGCTCCACTGGTGTTTGAGACCAGCGCGTCTACCGATTCCGCCATCTGGGCAAATACCACCTTGCTTATTTGCGGTTGCAAAGGTACTAATAATTTTTGAACTGACAAACTTTTTGGTGACTTTTTTTTCTAAAAATGCATTTTTAATGCAGAAAAAT
>JAJWAL010000019.1:0-36169 GCA_021618535.1 Segatella copri
TTTCTTATCTTTAAGTTGATTTATACCCTGTCAACTTTTTCCAGGACAAGACATACAAAGCTTTTGCCCTTACAGGGCGACAGGTTTGCGTCCGTAATTACCCAGGGCGATGCCCTGGGCTAGGAGCTTCTGCCCTTTCAGGGCGTGCGGGGCTAAACTTGCGAAAGTTCAGGGTTTTGCTTTACTCGTAAATGAATTCGGTTACTTCTGCATAATGATTAGCTGAAAATCGTGAGGGATAACCTCAAATCGTGATGGATAGCGTGATGGATTTTGTAAATATTTCATCAATCTATCACGCTCAACAAAAGAGATAACAATCTCATTATCAAACAATTAAAGTTTCGAAAAACGAAAAGCGTGATGGATGTGAGGGATAAAGCAGATTTTTTCTTCTCATTTATTCATCCACCTGCTCATAATAATAAGAATAGTCTATGCCCTTCATGAAGATCTCACGGTCTTCTATTTTATCTGTTAAAGCATTGGAAATAAGCTGTTTGATGCTACTACTATCAACAACACTTTGTGTCATCGCAGCCAAATAATCATTCTTGTCAATAAGGCTCCAATCCACACATTTTTTCAGCCTGTGCTTCAATATCAAGTCAAGCCAAATGCGCGTAGCTCTGCCATTTCCCTCACGGAAAGGATGAGCAATGTTCATTTCTACGTATTTGTCGATGATTTCATCCAACGTACTTTCCGGCATCTGTTCGATTCCAGTAAGTGTTTGTGGGAGATACTGCGCCATGGCAAATTGGAAACCGCCCTTTGCAATATTCACAGTTCGGATCTGTCCCGCAAAATCGTATAAACCACCAAAGAGGAAAGCATGAATCTGCTGCAAACCTTTGACAGAGCCTTCTGTTATGGAATTTATCAGTTCACTCTCAAAAAGAGTGTATGCTTTCTTGCGACTCTGCCCATCAATGGTATTATCGCTATAGGTAAACCAATCCAGAAAATCGGCGGCTTTATTGTTAGGAAAGTTCCTGGCTAGCAACATAATACCTTCGTTGTCGAGGACATCGGTCAAACGCAGTTTGCCGTCAGGAGCTTGTAATTTCAACTGGTTAGTAGCACTAACCAGTTCATTATTTTCCTTCTTCAGTTTATTTTTCAGATACTTCCAGTAATTACGGTTCTTGCTATAATCGTCCTGCTCGTTCAATACGCCGATAATATCCAGCACAGAGAACCACCACTTGTTGTATTCCCCGTCCCAAACCGCTCTTACTTCCCGGTCTTTATAAAATCTGATTGATAATTTTCTGTCCATATTGCAATTCATTTTAAAGACACCCCGTATAACGGCATGTTGGTGATATATCTTTACACTTTCTGACACATAAAACCTGCGCAAAGATACACTTTTCGACACATAAAACCAAAATTCCGCTGTCTTTTCAGAGATTCATTAAGACTATTTAACCGAGGCAAGCAGTTTTTACAGAAAACAAAAATCCCATGTTTCTATTGCCAATAAGCAATAAGAACATGGGATTCTGCGGTATAGTCTAGATACCTTTTTCCTTATATATTACTTTATTGGCTCCGCTCGTAATCTTCAGAGCCTCAGGATGTTCCTTAATAAAACTGTTGATATGGCGAACTCGCTTCTCTTCGAGAATCTCATCGATGGCGATGAGGATGCCGGTCTCCTCTACATCACCAAAACCATAGTTGATGGCAGTACCGAAAAGCTTCATCGTAGGACTCAGACTCATGTAGGCATTAACAAGAGGAGGGATATTATAACCCAACTTGCGAACCTCACGGTTCAGGATACGATAGTCTGCCTTGAAGTCATCTTCAGTAAAGATGGCTGCCAAATCACTCTCCGGAGTATCCAATTTCAGCGGTTTCATCGGGATTACGAGGTTCTCCTTGTCATCAAAATGCTTCTTGAGGAAATAGAGAATCATGTCGCGGCCGCGACGGATGTAAGACGGATACATCGTCATCTTGCCGAAGAAATATTTTACTTCCGGATAGAGAACCGTCAAGGCGCCCAAACCATCCCAGAGATTGTCGAGAGCAAAGATGCTCTTGGTGTTGGTACGCACATTCTGATATTCGAGCGAAACGAAGGAACGGCCCAACTCTACGGTATAAGGCATATACTCCTTGAGGAACTTGTCGGAGAAATGGAACATGTGGCTGGTTGCCAGCTTAGGCTGTCCCTTCTCATCGAGCAGCCAGTCCTTACCCAGGAGATAACGGTAACCACCGATAATCTCATCGGCTTCAGGATTCCAGACAATCAGCTGCTTGTAACAGTTGTCACCAAAGTCGAACTCATCAAGATCCATAGATTTGCCCGTTCCGCCTCCCGCTTCGCGGAAAGCGATTTCACGAAGTCGACCAATCTCTTTCAGCACATTAGGCGAATCATTTGCCGTAACGATGTAAATCTCGTTATGGCTCTTATTGGTCATTCTCAGTTGTTTGTCGGGTGTAAGCTCGCTCTTCAGGAGCTCACGGTCAATCGGTTGGATGATTTCTTCTTCCATATTACTCTTCTTATATGCTATGATTCTACGATTTCGTTAATATAAAACAATTCTTCCGGGTTTTGCAAACCATTAAAGTTCATAAACCCTGTCTTCAACATACTGCGCCCACTCGGTAGCCGACTTGCTCTTATCAAAAGTCTGCCAAGGAATCGGTTTGCCGATGGAGATACGGAAATGCTTGCCCACATTCCTGTACATCTCGTCAACCAGGAACAGCATGGCGAGATTGAACGGCAGATACTTGTCGCTAAATCGGGCGATGCGGTAGAAACGCTCAGAATTGCGCCCTCCGAAATGGATAGGCACCACATCGCGCTGATATTCTACACTCTTAGAGATAAACGTCTTCTTCCAAGGCAGGTCGTGGATAGTTCCATCCTTGCGCTTGCGGCTGTTCAAGCCTGCCGGAAACATCAGCATGTGGTTGTCACTCTTGAAGCCCGCCTCCACCATACGTGGGAAATCGCGGCTCTGGCGACCCGTCTTGTTGATGCCGATACTTACAGGTTTCAAACCCGGCAAGTTGAGCAGAAGATCATTCACCAGATAGCGGAACTTGCCATCATAGTGCTTGCCGATGATGGAACCGAGACATACACCGTCCTGTCCGCCCAGAGGATGATTGGAAACAAAGGTATAGAGCTTGCCGTCGTTCTTGTCAGGCAGGTTTTCCAAGCCTACGATTTCAACATCCATCTTCAGATAGCGCACACATTCGGTGAGCCATTCAGTACCCGAAAGGCCACGGCTCTCCCACAAGAACCTGTTCACCTCGTCCTCGTGAATAATCTTCTTGAGCCAGGAAACCAGGAAACGCGGCACGAATTTCACCTTGCTTCCCATCTTGCTCTTCAGTATCTTATCTATGTCTATCGTTTTCTCTATTGAATCACTCATGTTTGCTAAAACTTATATAAGTAAGTGCAAAAGTAACTCAACTTTTTCAAATACGTGCCATTTTTTCCAAAAAAATAGCAAAAAAGCGAAAATTTATTAGTTTTTTAAAACTATCACGACAAATATAGCCCATTTTGCACATATTTTCGCTAAAACTTCACACTTGATGAGAACAAAAAGCCGACGCCCTAAACAGGAAGGAGAAGTTGACCAAAAACAACTTTTTCATTAAGTTTTATAAATTTTGTGGGAAAATGTAAGGCTATATGGAGATTTTTATGTACCTTTGAACCCAAATTTATACATTAATAAGTACGCACGCAATATTATAACGCGATAAGACAGCAAAAAGATATATGATAAAGACAGCAGAAACATATCACGTACCGGTGCTCCTCAAGGAGAGCGTTGACGGGTTGAACATACAGCCAGGAGGCATCTATGTAGACGTAACCTTCGGTGGTGGCGGACACTCCAGAGAGATCCTGTCGCGCCTGACGGAGGGAGCACACCTGTACAGTTTCGACCAGGACGCCGATGCAGAGCGCAACGTGGTGGCAAACGAGAACTTCACCTTCGTATGCTCCAACTTCAGATTCCTGAAGAACTGGATGCGCTACTACGGGGTAGACGGACTCGACGGACTGTTAGCCGACCTGGGCGTATCGAGCCACCACTTCGATGACGAGACCCGCGGATTCTCCTTCCGTTTCGACTCCCCACTCGACATGCGCATGAACAAGCGTGCGGGCAAGACTGCTGCCGACATCGTAAACGAATATGACGAAGGTGCCCTTGCTGACATCTTCTACCTATACGGTGAGCTGAAGAACTCGCGCCGCATCGCCTCGGCACTCGTCAAGGCAAGAGCCGAGAAGCCCATCCTCACCACCAAAGACTTCATGGCAGCCGTAGAGCCCCTCTTCAAGCGGGAACGCGAGAAGAAAGACATGGCAAAGCTCTTCCAGGCGCTGCGCATAGAAGTAAACCACGAGATGGACGCCCTGAAAGAGATGCTCCGCTCTGCCACAGAACTCCTGAAACCGGGAGGCAGACTCAGCGTCATCACCTATCATTCGCTGGAAGACAGAATCGTAAAAAACATGATGAAAGCGGGTAATGCAGAAGGCAAGATAGAACAGGACTTCTTCGGAAGAATAGAAACCCCTTTCAAACTCGTGAACAACAAGGTAATCGTTCCCGATGCCGACGAGCAGGAAAGAAACCCTAGGAGCAGAAGCGCCAAACTAAGAATAGCAGAAAAGAAATGATAAACAATAAAGACATAAACATCAGCGAGAAGCCTATAGCCGAAGAAAAGGCACAGGCATCACAGGAACCGCCGAAGCAGGAAACTCCGCAGCAGGAGAACCTACAGCAGGAAGAGCCACAGCAGCAGGAAGCCCCACAGGCTTCGCTCAAGGAAGTGATTGCCAAGCAAGCCATCGAGGAAGAGGCTTCAGGATCATCGAGCTTTACGCTGCGAAAGATTTTGGGTGGAGATATTCTTACCGCCCAGATCATACGCCGGCAGATATGGCTCGTTATCCTCATCGTGTTTTTTGTCATCATCTACATATCCAACCGATACAATATCCAGAACGATATCATCGAGTTGGACAAACTACAGAAAGAACTGCAAGACACCAAATACAAAGCGCTGTCTACAAGCAGTCAGATAACAGAGAAGAGTCGTGAAAGTAATGTGCTCGACATGCTGAAGAACAACAAAGACAGCGTGCTGCACATCGCCACCCAACCTCCATACATCATAAACGTACCCGAAGAATGAGCAGCAAATTTGATCACAAGAAAGTAATGCCCCGCTACAGCGCCATCGCCATCATCATGACGATTTTCGCCATAGCCGTAGTGGGTAAAGCGCTCTACATCATGACCGCCAAGCATGATTACTGGATGAAGGTGGCAGAACGGCAGAAGAGAGACTCCGTGACCGTGAAGCCAAACCGAGGCAACATCTTGAGTTGCACCGGACAGCTGATGGCAAGTTCCCTGCCGGAGTTTAAGGTCTTCATGGACTTCAAGGCGCTGAAAGATGCAGAGAACGACTCGCTGTGGGATGCCAAGCAAGACTCCATCTGTCTTTGCCTGCACCAGATATTCCCGAACCTGAGCGAGTCTGACTTCAAGAAACACCTCACCGAAGGTCGCGCCAAGATGAGCCGCCACTGGCCGGTTTATCCGAAGCGTGTAGACTATAACACCTTCACCGAGATAAAGGACATCCCTGTATTCCGCCTGAAACCCTACCAGAGCGGTTTCCACTGGGAAGAATATAATGCCCGAACCAGAACTTACGGTTCGCTGGCAGGCCGTACCATCGGAGCCATGTATGGCGCCAAGGATACCGCCCGCTTCGGTCTGGAGCTGAGTTACGACTCCATCCTGCGAGGCACCAACGGTATCGTGCATCGCCGCAAGGTGCGCAACAAGTTCCTCGACATTACCGATACCCCTCCTATTGACGGAGCCGATATCGTGACCACCATCGATGTGAGCATGCAAGACCTTGCCGAACGCTCACTCATCGAAGAGCTGAAGGAAATCAACGCCAATGTGGGTGTAGCCATCGTGATGGATGTACCTACAGGCGACATCAAGGCCATCGTAAACATGGAGAAATGTTTCGACGGCGAATACAGAGAAATCCACAACCATGCCGTGAGCGACCTTCTGGAGCCAGGTTCGGTGTTCAAGCCAGCCTCTATCCTCGTAGCGCTGGACGACGGAGTGGTAGACACCACCTATCATGTAGAAACCGGTGGCGGTATATGGCCGATGTACGGCAGAGAAATGAAAGACCACAACTGGCGAAAAGGCGGATACGGAATGCTGACCCTCGCACAGACCCTGTGGTACAGTTCAAACATCGGTGTGAGCCGCATCATAGACGACCATTACCGCAACAACCCCGAGAAATTCGTAAAGGGTATCTACCGTACCGGTCTGCACGACGACCTGAAGATTCCGCTGGTGGGTGCAACACCAGCCAGAATCCGCATGCCGCACAGAAACAAGAACGGACAGTATGACAACTGGGCAAAAACCAGTTTGCCATGGATGAGTATCGGATATGAGACCCAGGTACCGCCTATCTCAACCCTCACCTTCTACAATACCATCGCCAACAACGGCAAGATGATGCGCCCGAGATTCGTGAGCAAGGTAGTGAAGAACGGAGAAACCGTCATGGAATTCCCTCCAGAGGTAATGCGCCAGCAGATAGCCAAGGAGAAGAGCATCAAGGAACTGCAAACTATCCTGGAACAGGTGGTAAGCTTGGGACTGGGAAAGAAAGCCGGTTCGCCTAACTTCAAAGTGGCAGGAAAGACGGGTACAGCCCAGATTTCTAAAGGTGCCGGCGGATATAAGAGTGGCGGAACCAGCTATCTCATCAGTTTCGCAGGCTACTTCCCTGCCGATGCGCCACGCTACAGCTGTATCGTCTGCATACAAAAATCCGGTTTGCCTGCTTCGGGCGGTACGATGTGCGGTAAGGTGTTCCATGAGATTTCAGAAGGCATCATGGCGCAGAGTCTGAAAGTTGACGTAAAGGACGCCCGCGACTCAGCATCCGTCTTCGTTCCTGACGTAAAGGCAGGCAATATCCTTGCAGCCAACTATGTGCTCAGCCACCTCGGCATCAAGACCAATGCCAACTGGAGCGGCAGCTATGCCGACGGCAACCCTATCTGGGGCAAGGCAGAGCGCGTGGGTAACCACAGCATCAAGCTCATCAGGGAGAAGCAATACGGCAAGACGATCGTACCCGACGTTACCGGAATGGGAGCCCGAGACGCCATCTACAATATGGAGAGCCGGGGCATCAAGACCCAGATTATAGGTAGAGGAAAGGTAGTAAAGCAGAGTCTGGTGCCGGGAACGGTCATCAAGAAAGGTGCCGTATGCAGCATCGTGCTCGAATAAAACTCAGAAACAGTTATCTGAAACCCTATATATAATAAGGTGTAGATAAAAAATATATAGAATATAAAACAGAAACAGGATATGAAGTTACAAGAATTACTCAAAAACATCGAGCCGGTTCAGATAATCGGCGATGCTGATGTAGAGGTTACGGGAGTAAACATCGACTCTCGCAAGATTAAGGAAGGTCATCTCTTCGTTGCCATGAAGGGAACGCAGGTTGACGGTCACAAGTTTATTCCAAAGGCATTGGAACTGGGCGCAAAGTCGGTTTTGTGCGAAGACATGCCTGAAGAGAAAGTGGAGGGCGTAACTTACATTCAGGTCGCTTCGACCGAGGATGCTGTCGGCAAGGTAGCAACCCTCTTCTACGGCGACCCTTCAAGAAAGCTCAAGCTGGTAGGCGTAACAGGTACCAATGGCAAGACTACCATCGCCACCTTATTATATAATATGTTCCGCAAGTTCGGTCATAAGTGTGGTTTGCTCTCTACCGTCTGCAACTACATTGAGGACGAGGCTATCCCTGCCGACCATACCACCCCAGACCCTATCGAGCTGAACATGCTCCTGGGCAAGATGGTAGAGGCTGGCTGCGAGTATGCCTTCATGGAGTGCTCTTCCCACGCTATCGCACAGAAGCGTATCGGCGGTCTGCAGTTTGCCGGAGGTTTGTTCACCAACCTCACCCGCGACCACCTCGATTATCATAAGACATTCGAGAACTACCGCAACGCCAAGAAGGCATTCTTCGACGGACTGCCTAAGACAGCCTTTGCCATTACCAATGCCGACGACAAGAACGGCATGATCATGGTACAGAACACCAAGGCTACCGTGAAGACCTACTCTACCCGCAGCATGGCAGACTTCAGGGCAAGAATCCTGGAGTGTCACTTCGGCGGCATGTATCTGGAGGTTGACGGCAGAGAAGTAGGCGTACAGTTTATCGGTAAGTTCAACGTGAGCAACCTGCTCGCTGTATATGGTGCAGCCGTGATGCTCGGCAAGAAGCCAGAGGATGTGCTCGTAGTGATGAGTACCCTTCACAGCGTAAGCGGAAGACTGGAACCAATCCAGTCGCCAGAGGGCTTTACCGCCATCGTTGACTATGCCCACACACCAGATGCGCTGGAGAACGTATTGAACGCCATCCACGAAGTGCTCGAAGGCAAGGGTGGAGAAGTGATTACCGTTTGCGGTGCCGGCGGCAACCGCGACAAGGGCAAGCGCCCATTGATGGCACAAGAGGCTGTAAAGCAGAGCGATAAGGTAATCATCACCAGCGATAACCCACGTTTCGAGGAGCCACAGGATATCATCAACGATATGCTTGCCGGACTGAATGCCCAGCAGATGAAGAAGGTAATCAGCATCGTAGACCGCAAGGAAGCCATCCGCACAGCCTGCATGCTGGCAAAGAAGGGCGACGTAATCCTCATAGCCGGTAAGGGACACGAAGATTATCAGGAGATTAAGGGCGTAAAGCACCACTTCGACGACAAAGAGGTGGTTCGCGACATCTTCGGAATTTCACAGAAGTAAAATCAATCAAGAAAAGAAAGAAAAATGTTATACTATCTCTTTAGATTTCTGGAGCAGTGGGGCATCTCAGGTTCTCACATGTGGGGCTATATCTCATTCCGCGCCCTGCTTGCGCTGATTTTATCATTGGTCATCTCAGCCTGGTTCGGCGAGAAATTCATCAAGTATCTCAAGAGCAAGCAAATCACAGAAACTCAGCGCGATGCCAGCATCGACCCGTTCGGTGTCAAGAAGATCGGCGTTCCTTCTATGGGTGGCGTCATCATCATCCTGGCTATCCTCGTACCGGTACTGTTACTCGGACGTTTGCGCAACATCTATCTTATCCTGATGATCATCACCACCGTATGGCTCGGCTTCCTCGGTGGAATGGACGACTTCATCAAGATTTTCAAGCGTGATAAAGAGGGCTTGAAGGGTAAATATAAGATTATAGGTCAGATTGGTATCGGACTCATCGTGGGACTGGTGCTCTGGTCTTCACCCGACGTAAAGATGAACGAGAACCTCGCCATTGAGCGACAGGGACAGGAAACGGTGGTAAAGCATCGTACGGAAGCGAGAAAATCGCTGAAGACTACCATCCCATTCGTCAAGGGACACAACCTCGACTACTCCAGCATCACCAGTTTCTGCGGTAAGTATAAGGTAGCAGCAGGCTGGATCCTCTTTGTCATCATGACCATCTTCGTGGTAACAGCCGTATCAAACGGAGCTAACCTCAACGATGGTATGGACGGAATGTGTGCCGGAAACTCCGCCATCATAGGTGTGGCACTAGGCATACTTGCGTATGTGTCGTCGCACATCGAGTTTGCCGCCTACCTCAACATCATGTATATTCCTGGTTCTGAGGAACTGGTAGTATTCTTCTGTGCCTTCATCGGAGCCCTGATCGGTTTCCTCTGGTACAACGCCTACCCTGCCCAGGTATTCATGGGCGATACGGGTTCGCTGACCATCGGCGGTATCATCGCAGTAGGTGCCATCATCATCCACAAGGAGCTGATGCTGCCTATCCTCTGCGGTATTTTCTTCGTAGAAAGCCTCAGCGTGATGATGCAGGTTTACTATTACAAGATAGGAAAGCGGAGAGGTGTGAAGCAGCGTATCTTCAAACGCACACCTATCCACGACAACTTCCGTACACAGGACAGTCAGCTGGATCCTGACTGCAAGTATCTGTGGAAGAAACCTCGCAACTGCTTCCATGAGTCAAAGATTACCATCCGTTTCTGGATTGTAACCATCATTCTGGCAGCATTGACCATCATCACATTGAAGATCAGATAACAGAACTTTCGCAAGTGGTTCAGGCACGGGCTGAAAGCCCAAAAGCACCTAGCCCAGGGCAGCGCCCTGGGTATACTAGCAATCAGCAAGGCGCCCTGTAAGGGCAAAAGCTTTGTTTATTGGCTAATATTTGAAAGCTTTTGCCCTTACAGGGCGACAGGCTTGCGTCCATAAATACCCAGGGCGCTGCCCTGGGCTAGGAGCTTCTGCCCTTTCAGGGCGTGTGGCGCTTACTTGCGAAACTTGAATTAGACAAGAATAAGACAATGAGCAAAATTGTAATTTTAGGAGCTGGCGAAAGTGGCGCAGGTGCAGCCGTGCTGGCAAAGAAAGAGGGATTCGAGGTCTTTGTTTCAGACATGTCAAAGATCAAGGATAACTACAAGAAGTTGATGGATGACCACAACATTGAATGGGAAGAAGGTCACCATACAGAAGAAAAGATTTTAGATGCTGACGAAGTCATCAAGAGTCCGGGTATTCCTAAGGAAGCACCTATGATACAGAAACTGATGGCTAAGGGTACACCTATCATCAGCGAAATAGAATTTGCGGGCAGATATACTGACGCCAAGATGATCTGTATTACGGGAAGTAACGGTAAGACTACCACTACCTCTCTGATTTACCACATCATCAAGTCGGCTGGCTATGATGTCGGTCTGGCTGGAAATATCGGAAAGAGTCTTGCCCTTCAGGTAGCAGAAACTCCTCATAAGTACTACGTCATCGAGCTGAGCAGTTTCCAGCTCGACAACATGTATGAGTTCCGTGCCAACGTGGCTATCCTGCTCAATATCACTCCAGACCATCTGGACCGCTATGAGTTTAAGATGCAGAACTATACCGATGCCAAGATGCGCATCACCCAGAACCAGACAGAGGAAGACAGCTTCATCTTCTGGAATGATGATCCTATCGTTACAAAGGAGTTGGCTAAGTACAACCTCAAGTCACACCTCTGCCCATTCTCTGAGTTCAAGGAGGAGGGTTGCGTCGGCTTTATAGAAGATGGCAAGTACAAACTCAACTTCCCTTCAGCCTTCGAAATGCCACAGGGAGACATGAGTCTCCGCGGCAAGCACAATATCTATAACAGTCTGGCTGCAGGTCTGGCATGCAACATTGTAGGCATCGACCACGAGACCCTGCATAAAGGCTTGAGCGACTTCCCTGGCGTAGAGCACCGTCTGGAGAAAGTGGGCAAGTTCCAGGGCGTTTACTATGTGAACGATTCAAAGGCAACCAACGTGGATGCCTGCTGGTATGCGCTGGAGAGCATGACAACCCCAACCATCCTCATCATCGGCGGTAAGGATAAGGGAAATGACTATAACCAGATCAAGGACCTGGTAAAGGAGAAATGTGCGGGTATCGTATATCTCGGAGCCGACAACCAGAAGTTGCACGACAACTTTGACGTACTCGGCATCCCTGTCCGCGACACCCACAGCATGAAGGATTGTGTGGCAGCCTGCCAGGAATTGGCAAAGCCGGGCGACACCGTACTCCTCAGCCCATGCTGCGCAAGCTTCGATCTCTTCAAGAACATGGAAGATAGAGGCGAGCAGTTCAAGGCACTGGCAAGAGCCATCGGAGAATAACAGTTTTCAACAGATAGAACGATAAAGAAATGAATAACAAGAGCATAGGTAATATTTTCAAGGGAGACAAGGTGATCTGGATGGTCTTCTTCTTTCTCTGTATGATAAGCATCGTGGAGGTATATTCTGCCTCCAGCTCCTTGTCGTACAAGACCGGAAACTATATGGCGCCTGTTATCCGACATATCTTGCTCTTGGGAGGCGGTCTGTTCACCATGATTTGCATGCTCAAGGTGAAATGCAAGTACTTCAAGATTGTTACACCCGTCGTGATGGGCATCTCATTACTGTTGCTCGTCCTGGTATTGGCTACCGGTCAATCTACCAACGGAGCTTCCCGCTGGTTCTCCCTGATGGGCGTACAGTTTCAGCCTTCAGAGATAGCAAAGGGTGCGGTAGTACTGGCTGTAGCTCAGATTCTTAGCGCCATGCAAGCACCTCAGGGTGCCAACAGGAAGGCTTTCAAGTTTATACTTGTAGCAACCGCTCCATTTGTAATTCTCATCGGACTGGAGAACTTATCTACAGCCATGCTCCTCAGTGTCACAATCCTGGCCATGATGCTCATCGGAAGAGTGCCGATGAACCAGATTGGTAAGTTGGTGGGACTGGGCATGATTGTCATCGTCACAGCCTTTGCAGGTATCATGATTATCGGACAGGACAAGGGCGAAGAAGGCAATAAACCGGAAAATACGCTGACCGAGAAGGTTGAACAGGAACAGGAAAAGCCTAATATGGCAGAAAAGATGTTTCATAGAGCCGACACCTGGAAAGCCCGTATTGACAAGTTTATGAACTCCAAACCTGTTGCCCCACAAGATGTCGATCTCGACAAAGATGCCCAAGTGGCACATGCCAACATCGCCATCGCCTCTTCCAACATCGTAGGCAAAGGGCCTGGAAACTCAGTAGAAAGAGACTTCCTCTCACAGGCGTTCTCAGACTTCATCTATGCCATCATCATCGAAGAGATGGGTATATGGGGAGCCGCACTGGTTGCATTCCTCTACATCATCCTCCTGTTCAGAGCTGGCAGAATAGCCAACAGGTGTGAGAACAATTTCCCAGCCTTCCTCTGCATGGGACTCGCCATCATGCTGGTTACCCAGGCACTCTTCAACATGGCAGTAGCAGTAGGTTTGGCTCCTGTTACAGGACAGCCACTACCACTCATCAGTAGAGGTGGTACATCTACCATCATCAACTGTCTGTACCTGGGCATCATCCTGAGTATCAGTAGAACAGCCAAGAAGAAAGAGATACCTCAAAATGAGCTCGACGACAGCAAAATGGTGGCTGCCTGACAAGAGTTTTATAAATTAAGGTGAAAAAATGGCAGAAAATGCCGTTAAATCGATATTTTTTTATACCTTTGCGTTATAAACATGAACGGATATGAATAATGAATTAAGAATTATCATAAGCGGAGGCGGCACAGGTGGTCACATCTTCCCTGCCGTATCCATTGCAAATGCCATCAAGGCGAAGCGCCCTGATGCTAAGATTTTGTTTGTAGGTGCACTCGGCAGAATGGAAATGCAGCGTGTACCTGCTGCGGGTTATGAGATCAAGGGCTTGCCTATCTGCGGCTTTGACAGAAAGCATCTGCTCAAGAACATCGCCGTACTCTTCAAGATATGGAAGAGCCAGCACATGGCAAAGAGCATCATCAAAAACTTCAAGCCTATGGCAGCTGTGGGCGTAGGTGGCTATGCTAGCGGTCCGACTCTCAATGTTTGTGCCAGCAAAGGAATACCTTGCCTCATCCAGGAGCAGAATTCATACGCTGGTGTAACCAATAAGCTCTTGGCCAAGAAGGCTGAAAAAATCTGTGTGGCTTACGAAGGAATGGAGCGTTTCTTCCCTGCAGACAAGATTATCATGACCGGTAATCCTGTTCGCCAGAATGTATTGGAAACTACCATCACCCCGGAAGAAGCACGCAAGCAATTCGGTCTCGACCCTGAAAAGAAGACCATCTTGCTCGTAGGTGGCAGCCTTGGCGCAAGAACCATCAACGAGAGTGTGCTCCAGCACCTCGACCTGGTGAAAGAAAGCGGCGTACAGTTTATCTGGCAAACAGGTAAATACTATAATGCAGCCATCATGGAGCAACTGAAAGGTCAGGAGTTGCCAATGCTCAAGGTTACTGATTTCATCAGCGACATGGGTGCAGCTTACAAGGCAGCCGACCTGGTTATCAGCCGCGCAGGTGCCAGCAGTATCAGCGAGTTCTGCCTCATCGGAAAACCGGTTATCCTGGTTCCAAGTCCTAATGTAGCAGAAGACCACCAAACCAAGAACGCCATGGCATTGGTCAACAAAGACGCTGCCATCTACGTAAAGGATGCCGATGCACCAGAGGTATTGCTCAAGAAAGCAGTTGACACGGTAAAGGACGAAGCAAAGCTTGCTTCGCTCTGTGAGAATATCAAGAAATTAGGATTAAAGAACTCTGCCGACGTCATCGCCGACGAAGTAATCAAATTAGCAACAAAGTAATGGAAATTAAAGATATTAAAGCAGTTTATTTTGTAGGAGCCGGCGGCATCGGAATGAGCGCCATCGCTAGATACTTCCTCAGCAAGAAGTTGGTAGTAGCCGGATATGACAAGACTCCATCCACTCTGACTCATGAGTTGGAGAAAGAGGGAATGCTTATCCACTATGAGGAGAATGTAGACCTCATACCAGAAGCCTGCAAGGACGCCAAGACAACATTGGTAGTCTACACACCGGCAATCCCTGCCGAACACAAGGAACTGGTTTTCTTCCATGAGAATGGTTTCACCATCGAGAAGCGTGCTCAGGTGCTGGGTACATTAACCCGTACACATAAAGGACTGTGCGTAGCGGGTACACATGGTAAGACATCAACATCTACCATGTGCGCTCACATCATGCACCAGAGCCATATAGACTGTAATGCCTTCCTGGGAGGTATCTCAAAGAACTATGGCACCAACTATATCCTCTCCGACAAGAGCGACTATGTTGTCATCGAGGCAGATGAGTTTGACCGCAGTTTCCACTGGTTGCGCCCATGGATGAGCGTCATCACAGCTACAGATCCTGACCATCTCGACATCTACGGCACCAAGGAGGCTTATCTGGAGAGTTTCCGTCACTATACAGAACTGATTCAACCGGGCGGCGCACTCATCATCCACAAAGGTCTGGAGATGAAACAGCACGTACAGGACGGCGTCAAGATATACGAATACAGCCAGGACGAGGGCGACTTCCACGCTGAGAACATCAAGATAGAGAATGGAGGAATCACCTTCGACTTCATCTCTCCTATCGAGAACGTAACGGGCGTAGAACTCGGACAGCCTGTGCCTATCAACATCACAAACGGTGTGGCAGCAATGGCAATGGCACAGTTGAATGGCTGTACAGCCGATGAACTCCGCAACGGCATGAAGACCTACGGAGGAGTTGACCGCCGTTTCGACTTTAAGATCAAGAACGACAAACTGGTATTCCTATCTGATTATGCTCATCATCCAAAGGAGATTTATCAGAGTGCAAAGAGTATCAGAGAGTTGTACAAGGACCGTAAGATAACAGCCATCTTCCAGCCTCACTTGTATACTAGAACCCGCGACTTCTATCAGGATTTCGCCAACAGCTTGAGTCTTTTGGACGAGGTAATCCTCTGCGACATCTATCCAGCTCGCGAGCAGCCTATTCCGGGAGTAACCTCCAAGCTTATCTATGACAACCTGAAACCAGGTGTAGAAAAGAGCATGATTCACAAAGAAGATGTTCTTGACCTGGTGAAGAACCGAGACTTCGATGTTCTAGTTATCTTAGGAGCTGGCGATTTGGACAACTATGTTCCACAAATTACCAAAATACTTGAAGAGAAATAAATGCATATCAATTGGAAGAAAACCATCATCATCGCACTGGATTTAGTACTGGGTACTTATCTGGTATTCGCTTTCACCAGGTTTAACAAACCTGATGAAACGAAGTTGGTGTGCACCAAGGTGAACATCAACATACAAGATGAGATGACCAATGGCTTTCTGAATGCGAAGGAAATCAAGAAGCGACTGGAAACAAGGAAACTCTATCCGCTGGGGGAACCGCTCAAAGAGGTGAACGCCCGCATGATAGAAGAAACCTTGAAGACCAGTCCTTTCGTCAAGACGGCAGAATGTTCAAAGACTCAGGATGGTCTTGTTGACATCTACCTCACCCAACGCATGCCAATCGTCAGAATCAAAAGCATCAGCAACGAGGACTATTATATTGATGACCACAATCAGATCATGCCCAACACGAACTATACATGCGACATTATCATCGCAACGGGCTACATCAACAAGTGGTATGCTAAAAAATATATCTCATTACTAAGCAAAGCGCTGATGACGAATGAACTCTGGCGAAACCAGATAGAACAGATCAATGTTCTGCCTGATAGAGGAATAGAACTGGTACCGCGAGTAGGCAACCACATTATATATATAGGTAACCTGCCAGAGACCAACCTCATCGACAAACGAGAGCAAGCCATCAACGATTTCGTCAACAAGAAGATGAATCGATTAGAGAAATTCTATAAGTATGGACTCTCACAAGCTGGCTGGAACAAGTATTCGTATATCAATATCGAATTCGACAACCAGATCATATGTAAAAAGCATAAAAATAGCTAAATAGAAAATAGAAACAGATTAAGATAACATATAAGAACTATGCCAAAGGAATTTATTGTAGCTATCGAACTTGGCTCATCTAAGATGACAGGTATAGCAGGTCAGAAGAATTTAGACGGCAGCATCACCGTACTTGCCACCGTAGAGGAAGATTCATCTTCTTGCATCAGAAAGGGTGTGATCTATAACATTGACAAAACCTGCCAATGTTTGACCAACATCATCAAGAAGTTGAAGAATATACTGAAACAAGATATCACCCAGGTCTATGTAGGCGTGGGCGGTCGCTCTATACGCAGTATCAAGAACGTCATTGTCAAGGATCTACCAGGTAACACCATCATCTCACAAGAGATGATCAATGAACTGATGGATATCAACCGCAACATGACCTATCCAGACCAGGAAATCCTGGATGCTGCAACTCAGGAATACAAGATAGACAACCAATACCAGATAGACCCTGTAGGAATACAGTGTAACCATCTGGAAGGCATCTTCCTGAATATACTTTGGCGGAAGAACTTCTATAACAATATCAATACCTGTTTTGAAAATGCCAACATCCCTATTGCAGAAATGTACCTGGCTCCTTTGGCTATGGCTGACAGCGTATTGACTGATTCTGAAAAGCGTGCTGGATGTATGCTTGTCGACTTGGGTGCCGACACGACAACCGTATCAGTATATTATAAAGGTATACTTCGTCATCTCTCTGTCATCCCATTGGGCGGCGGCAACGTGACCAAAGACTTAACTTGTCTTCAGATTGAAGAGCCTGATGCAGAAAAGATGAAACTCAAGTATGCCAAGGCTTATACCGATATCAACAATATCGACCCGACCCTGAACTACCCTATCGACAAGGATAGGGTGGTTGAAAGCAAGAAGTTCATCGAAATCGTAGAAGCACGCGTAGAGGAAATCGTAGAAAACGCATGGTTCCAGATTCCTGTGGAATTCTCAGATAAGCTGTTGGGTGGTATCATCCTTACAGGTGGCGGCAGCAACATGCCTGAAATCGATAAGGTTTTCAAGACACATACCCACATCGACAAAGTACGCATCGCCAAGTTTGTTTCTCAAACAGTCAACTCCAAGGATCCTAAGATTACCAATCACGATGGTACAATGAACACCGTATTGGGACTCCTGGCAAAGGGAGACATGAACTGTGCAGGTGATGAAATCGGCACTGATCTCTTCAGCAATTCTGCAGAAAAGCCAGTAGCAGCCGAGCAGCACAAGGCTCCAAGAAACCCTAACGAGACTGCCGGCAAGGGCGTTGTTCTTACTGCGGCAGAAAAAGCGGCTGCTGACGAGGCTGCCCGCAAGCAAAAAGAACTGGAAGAAGCTGAGGCAAGACTTCTGGCAGAAAAAGAAGCCGAAGAAGAAGAAAAGAGACGCAAAGAAAACAGTCTCATCCATAAAATGATGAGAGGTTTCAAGAAGTTTGTGAAAGATACCATTTCTGAAGAAGAATAAGATGCCAAAGACCAGGCTATCAGAAAACAGATTTCACAACAGGTTAAATAAAAAATCAGATAGATAAACCCTATAAAGATTATACGACTATGCTAGATAATGGAAACGCTCCTCATATTCTTGACTTTGGGGAACCTGAAAAAGAAAATAGCATCATCAAGGTGATTGGTGTTGGTGGTGGCGGTGGAAATGCCGTCAACCACATGTACCGCGAAGGTATACACGATGTAACATTCGTACTCTGCAACACAGACAACCAGGCACTTAACGACTCACCTGTGCCTGTACACCTGCAGCTAGGTAAGGAAGGTCTGGGTGCAGGAAACAAACCTGCCAAGGCACGCCAGGCTGCCGAAGAGACTCTTGAAGATATCAAGAACATGCTCAACGATGGAACAAAAATGGCATTCATCACAGCGGGTATGGGTGGCGGTACCGGTACAGGTGCAGCACCTGTCATCGCCAGAGTAAGTAAGGAGTTAGGTATTCTTACCGTTGGTATCGTAACCATCCCATTCCGTTTTGAAGGTCCTAAGAAGATTGACCAGGCATTGGATGGTGTAGAGGAAATGTCGAAGCATGTAGATGCCTTACTGGTAATCAACAATGAACGTCTTCGCCAGATTTATCCAGACCTTGCCGTTCTCGATGCATTCGGCAAAGCTGACGACACCTTGAGTGTAGCTGCCAAGAGTATCGCTGAAATCATTACCGTACATGGTCTCATCAACCTCGACTTCAATGATGTGAAGACCGTACTGAAAGATGGCGGTGTGGCTATCATGAGTACAGGTTACGGTGAGGGAGAAGGAAGAGTAAAGAAAGCGATAGAAGATGCATTGAACTCACCACTCCTTAACGATAATGACGTATTCAACTCTAAGAAGATTCTGCTCAGCATCGCATTTGCAAGCGAGAAGAAAGATAATCCTGGCTTGACCATGGACGAGATGAATGATGTCAACGACTTTATGGAGAAATTCGGTGACGACTTCGAACTGAAATGGGGGCTTGCCATTGACCCTGAATTGGGAAGCCGCGTAAAGGTAACCGTTCTCGCAACAGGTTTCGGACTCGAGGATGTAGAGGGAATGAACCGCCACCTCAAGAAACATACTGAGGAAGAATCTCGCCGTCTCGCTGAAGAAGAGGAAAAACGTGCTGAAAGAGAAGACCGCCGCAAGCGCTATTATGGCAGCGATGGCAATACGACACAGTATAAGCGTCATCCACACATATTCCTGTTCCGCCAGGAAGATTTGGATAACGAGGATGTCATCCTACAGGTAGAAAACACGCCTACCTATAAGCGTACCCGACAGACTCTGGAAGAAATCCGTAATATAGCTTCCGGTAATACAGAACCGAAAGAAGACAATAATGATGATGCTACAGTACAGGGCGTTATCAGTTTTGCCTAAACAGAGGACATAGCCAACGTCTGTTTCCCGTTTACATCAAGCAAGCGAGGAAACCTGAAAAGACTAAGCAAACAGTTCCTGAAGAACAGCAAAACTCTTCATTTCCGGGAAACCTGGCAAATGAAGTTTATAATACTCCAGTATCACCTCTACACACCTGTTTCGTTCCATACGAGACATTGTGTAGAGGTGCATTGTTTTATAGTCTAAACGGAACAAAGACACAAGCCGCATAGAATCTTCCTTATTTAAATAATGTACATGCGAAGGAACATGAGCTGCAAAACATCCATCTACCAAATCAAAATAATCGCCAGACATACCGCTCTCTATATTGGGCATAAAACCCAAATGAAAAGAGAGCTGAATCATAAAGACTATATGGAAATTGGCAATAGCACCTTTAGCATGGTCTAACCATTCGATACTTTCCTGAATGAAAAGATAGAGCGCACCATTAGCCTGCTCATGACGGGTAGCATATGAAAGCAGTTCTGCCAAGAACATGGAAATGCCAAGTTTGTATGGAGAAAAAGGGATATCAGAGAATGGAATCTGAATCGAAACATCCCTAAGGCGCTGCAGATTTGACTTGGGACGATAATCAAATTCTAAATTCAAGACCATGAGCGGTTGGAAAAGCTGCCGTTTCATCTTCCCCTTAGATGACTTAGGCACACGTACCATAAAGGAGAGTCTTCCCAACTTTTCGGTGAAGAAATCCACGATAAGTTGAGAGTCCCCATACTTGATGGTTTGCAATACGATAGCACTAGTTTTTATCTCCATTTTGCCTAATATTAGTGAAAAACAGGGCAAAAATACAAAAAAATGCGCATTTAGCGAAAATTTTCTATGAAAAATTTGCTAGATTCAAATAAAAGTAGTAACTTTGCACCCGCAAATAAGCAATGGTCCCTTCGTCTATCGGTTAGGACGAGAGATTTTCATTCTCTAAAGAGCAGTTCGACTCTGCTAGGGACTACAAACATTTAAGAAATAAAAAAAATAACATAAAGAAGATGGCAAATCACAAATCATCAATCAAGAGAATCCGTCAGGACAAGAAGAAGGCTTTGCACAACAAGTATTATGCAAAGACTATGCGCAATGCTGTCCGCAAGTTGCGCAACATGTCTGACAAGGAAGAGGCTGCAAAGCTCTATCCTACAGTTCAGAAGCTTTTAGACAAGTTGGCTAAGATCAACGTTATCCACGACAACAAGGCTGCAAACTTGAAGTCTGGTCTTACAAAGCACATTGCTAAGTTGGCCTAACTTATAAGTCAAAGCAAAGAAATAAATAAGGCTGCAATCCTTTATAGGGTCGCAGCCTTATTCTTTTCTATGAACCCGACTACCCATTTCCTGATCATAAAATCTTCCCATCACAACCGGTTTTATACTACAACATACCCTATAAAAATGCGCAAAACGATTATAAAACAGCTTTTTCAAGACACTTTTGCCGCTAAAGTTCACATTCTACGTTTTTTCTTCACTTTTTGGTGATTTTTCACAAACAAAAGTTCCTGTTTCTCAGCTTTTTTTAGTATCTTTGCACGGAAATAAGACAATACTAAAATGGCAGAAAATCAAAACAACGCAAATAATTACTCTGCGAGTAACATTCAGGTTCTGGAAGGCCTGGAAGCTGTTCGCAAACGTCCGGCGATGTATATTGGTGACATCTCCGAAAAGGGTCTTCATCACTTGGTAAACGAAACTGTAGACAACTCTATTGACGAAGCAATGGCGGGCTACTGTACCGACATCGAAGTTACCATCAACGAAGACAACTCTATCACCGTAGAAGATAATGGTCGTGGTATCCCTGTGGATATGCACGAGAAACTACATAAATCAGCCCTCGAAGTCGTTATGACCGTGCTTCACGCAGGTGGTAAGTTCGACAAGGGTTCTTACAAGGTATCTGGCGGTTTACATGGTGTGGGTGTAAGTTGTGTGAATGCACTTTCTACCCACATGTTGTCACAGGTGTTCCGTGGCGGCAAAATCTACCAGCAGGAATATGAGAAGGGTAAGCCTCTCTATCCGGTTAAGGTGGTAGGTGAAACCAACAAGCGCGGTACACGCCAGCAGTTCTGGCCAGATCCAACCATCTTTACTCACACTGTCTATAAGTGGGACATCATTGCCAACCGTATGCGCGAGTTGGCATTCCTCAATGCAGGTATCAAGATTACCTTGAAAGATTTGCGCCCTGACGAGGAAGGTAAGACCAAGGAGCAGGTCTTCCACGCTAAGGATGGTTTGAAGGAATTCGTCCGTTACGTAGACCGTCACCGCACTCATCTCTTCGATGATGTTATCTATCTGAAGACAGAAAAGCAGGGTATTCCTATCGAGATTGCTGTGATGTACAACACAGATTACTCTGAGAATATCCACTCATACGTCAATAACATCAACACCATTGAGGGTGGTACCCACCTGACTGGTTTCCGTATGGCGTTGACCCGCACCTTGAAGGCTTACGCAGAAGCTGACCCTGCCATCTCTAAGCAGATTGAGAAGGCAAAGGTAGAGATTGCACCAGAAGACTTCCGCGAGGGTCTTACTGCCGTTATCTCCATCAAGGTAGCTGAACCTCAGTTTGAGGGACAGACCAAGACCAAGCTCGGTAACAGCGAGGTACAAGGTGCCGTTCAGCAGGCTGTAAACGAGGCTTTGTCTGATTATCTGGAAGAACATCCAGACGAGGCAAAGCGAATCTGCGAAAAGGTTGTCCTGGCTGCTACGGCCCGCATAGCTGCCCGCAAGGCACGTGAGAGTGTACAGCGCAAGAACTTCATGACAGGTGGTGGTCTTCCTGGTAAACTTGCCGATTGCTCAATGAAGGATCCTAAAGAATGCGAGATCTTCCTCGTCGAGGGTGATTCCGCCGGTGGTTCTGCCAAGCAGGGTCGCGACCGTTTCCGTCAGGCTATTCTCCCATTGCGTGGTAAGATTCTGAATGTAGAAAAGGTACAGTGGCACAAGGTATTCGAAGCTGAGTCTGTCATGAACATCATCCAGAGTATCGGAGTCCGCTTCGGTGTAGACGGCGAAGACAGCAAGGAGGCAAATACCGACAAGTTACGTTACGACAAGATTATTATCATGACCGATGCCGACGTCGATGGTTCCCACATCGACACATTGATTATGACACTCTTCTACCGTTTCATGCCAAAGGTTATTGAAGAAGGCCATCTGTATATCGCTACCCCACCACTCTACAAATGTACTTATCGCAGCAAGGTAAGCGAGTATTGCTATACAGAGCAGCAGCGCCAGGCATTCATCGACAAGTATGGAGATGGAGTAGAAGACAAGAATATCCACACCCAGCGATACAAAGGTTTGGGTGAGATGAACCCAGAGCAGCTTTGGGAAACTACTATGGACCCATCTACACGCTTGCTCAAGCAGGTTACTATCGAGAACGCAGCCCAGGCTGATGAGATTTTCTCTATGTTGATGGGTGATGATGTAGAACCACGCCGCGAGTTCATCGAACAGAATGCTACTTACGCCAATATCGACGCTTAAAGTTAACACGAACATATTGGGGGTAGACTCAGCGAGAGTCTTCCCCCTTTTTTGGATAGCCTCATCCAATGAGCATCACCTTCCGACTTCGTTTCCGGGCATCGAATTTAAAAACCAACAATACCATCTTTATGAAGCATATATTTTTTACGATTGCGTTAGCTGCCTCTAGTACGTGGAACTGCCAGGCAACAACAGTAAGTAAAGAGCTGCAACCCAACAAGTTGTGGTACAACAAGCCTGCATACGCCTTCGAAGAGTCACTGCCATTAGGCAATGGCAAACTGGGTGCGCTGATTTATGGTGGAGCCAATAATGACTCTATCCAGCTCAACGACATCACCCTCTGGACGGGCGTACCCGTAAATCCCAACGAAGGTGGCGAAGCCTACAAATGGATTCCAAAAATCAGAGAGGCTTTATTCAAAGAGGATTACAAAACTGCCGATTCACTGCAGCACTATGTGCAAGGTCACAACTCGGAATTCTATCAGCCATTGGGAATGATCAACATCAAGGACTGCAACCAGGGCGATTTCACAGACTATTACCGCGAACTGAGCCTCGACAATTCCCTGGCTACCGTATTGTATAAGCGCAATGGTATCCGATACACCAAAGAGTATTTTGCTTCTCATCCCGACAAGATGATTGCCATCAAGCTGAGTGCCTCCCAGAAGAGATCCATCAACAGCGACATCTCACTCACTTCTCTCATCCCCCATCAGGTGAAAGCATCCAGAGGACAGCTCACCATGACGGGACATGTTCTCGGCGATGAAGCCAACAGCACACATTACTGTGCCATACTTCAGGTAAAGAATACAGATGGAAAGGTATGGGCAAGCGATTCGGTTCTTCATCTGAAAGATGTGAGCGAGGCTATCATCTATCTCGTCAACGAAACGAGCTACAACGGATTCGATAAACACCCAGTGAAGGAAGGTGCTCCATACATCGAGAACGTAACCGATGAAGCCTGGCATCTTGCCAACTTCACATACGAAGAATTCAAACAGCGACACATCGCAGACTACAAGAAACTCTTTGACAGAGTAAGTTTGAACCTGAAAGGTGCTAAGTTTGATTTCCTCCGTCCAACCGACAAGCAGTTACTTGCTTACAGCGACAACCACGAGAACAACCCTTATCTGGAACAGCTCTATTTCCAGTATGGCAGATACCTGCTCATCAGCAGCAGTAGAACAAAAGGTGTGCCTGCCAATCTGCAGGGGCTCTGGGCACCAGCCCTCCGTTCGCCATGGCGCGGCAATTATACCATCAACATCAACCTGGAAGAAAATTACTGGCCAGCAGAAGTTGCGAATCTCTCAGAACTGGTTGCTCCAGTAGACGGATTGGTAGAGGGCATGGCTGTAACAGGTCGCCACAATGCCCAACACTTCTATGGCATTGATAAAGGATGGTGTGCCGGACACAATACCGATGCCTGGGCAATGAGCAACCCTGTAGGAACCGGAAACGAGAGTCCGCAATGGAGCAACTGGGCTATGGGTGGAGCCTGGCTTGTAGAAACCCTTTGGGATCACTATGACTATACCCGCGATACCGAATATCTTCGCAAAACAGCCTATCCTTTGATGAAGGGCGCTGCCGACTTCCTGCTAGAGTGGCTCATCCCGAATCCACACAATCCAAACGAACTGATTACTGCTCCTTGCACATCGCCAGAGGCAGATTACATCACCGATAAGGGCTACCGTGGCAGCAGTTTCTATGGCGGAACCGCCGACCTCGCCATCATCCGCGAGCTCTTCAAGAATACCATCAAGGGAGCAAAAGTCCTGGGCATCGATGACGATTATCAGCAGCAGTTGCAAGCTGCCCTCAGCCGCCTGCGCCCTTACCACATCGGTAAGCGAGGCAACCTGATGGAGTGGTATCACGATTGGGATGATCAGGATTGGCATCATCGCCACCAGTCACACCTGCTGGGGCTCTATCCTTTCCATCAGATTTCGGTAAACAAGACTCCGGAACTTGCTGCTGCCGCAACCAAGACCCTGGAAATCAAGGGCGATAATTCCACCGGTTGGAGTACAGGCTGGAGAATCAACCTCTGGGCTCGTCTGCATCGGGCCGACAAAGCTTATCAGATATACCGCAAGCTGCTCACCTACGTAAGCCCTGAAGTCTACAAGGACAGCAAACACCGCAGCGGTGGCACCTACCCTAACCTCTTTGATGCCCATCCACCTTTCCAGATAGATGGCAACTTCGGAGGCACAGCAGGCGTATGCGAGATGCTGATGCAATGCGATGGCGAGACTATGCATCTTCTTCCTGCTCTACCTAAAGAATGGCCTGCAGGCGAAATTAAGGGTATCAAAGCACGAGGAAACTACGAGATTAATCTCGTATGGAACAATGGAAAGGTCAGCAAAGCTTCCATCACCAGCAAGAATGCCGGCAACCTGACCGTCAAGTATAATGGTAAGCAGAAAGCATTAAGTTTCAAAGCTGGCGAAACAAAACTCATTAAATAGACAAATCATCATCTATGAGATATTTTACAATTCTCATCTTTACAACTCTCTGGGTACTGAATTCCTATGCACAGGAATTCGGTACCCATTGGGTATCATACCCATTCCCCAACGATTCTTCAGAGATATTATACAGGAAGATATATCATCTTGATCAAAAGCCTTTAAAGGCTGAGATAAGCATGGCAAGTGGAGGAAATACCCGCCTATACATCAACGAAAGAAATGTTACGCCAAGCATTTTCAACGAAGGAGCCAAAGACAGCATCCTTCTGATGCAATCTATAGATATCTCCAGATATCTGAAAAAGGGCGAAAATATCATCGCTGTCTGGTATGCACCAGGAAGAACAAGAAGCAAGAGCAAACAACTTTCATTGGAATTCCATGGCTGGTATACAGACTCTGTTCCTTTTTATCACAAAGCTGACGAAACATGGTGGTGCAAGCCCCTGAAGGGCGGCAGTTACAACGAAAAGGAACACTTTGACAATAGAATATACACTACTGAGTGGAAATCGGCTGAATACCAATCTTCAGGATGGGTTCATCCGACAGGCGCCTTCAAAGATACGGTAAACTATATCTTTGTTGACCAGCTGCCATACCTCCCCCAGAACAAGCTTCAAATGGTATTAGAACCATACCAGGAGGAATTTGATCATCAGGGATGCCGTATAGACTTCGGACGTCCGTTCCGTGGAACCATCCGGCTCACGATACGCAATGCCAGCAAAGGAACGACACTTCATATTAATGGAAACCAATATGTATGCAGTGGCGAAATGGACGAGCAAGCCTATTACCGTTTCCATGCTGAGCAACAAAAAGATTTCATGATAACTTGGGATAAAGGCTTCAGAAGAAGTAATATCACAAATATAGAAGGATTAGAGATTTCGGAATAAGCTCAACAGCGTTTCGAAATCTCTTTTTTTATAAAAACCAAAAAGACTTCGGAACTTTTACCTTCCAAAGTCTCTAACTGAACTTAATCTTCCAATTCGGCAAGCACTTGCTCTGCCACTTCGCAAAGCTCATCATACCATTCCTTGCCAAACTTCTCTACCAACGGACCCTCCAGGAACTTATAAACAGGAAGATTCAACTCCTCACCTTTCTTGATGGCATCCTTGCAGATGCGCCACTTGTTATAGTTGATGCCATACACCTCGTTGCCGAAATCCTTGGCACGGATAGGATACAAAGCACAGGAGATAGGCTTCTTGAACTTCGACTTTCCTTCGCGATAAGCACGCTCCAAGGCACAGAGACAACAGTTAGGAATCGTATGTCCATCACCCAGGTCTTTCAAGTCCTGATAGCAGGTAAACACGCAATCCTTACCATTCACAATGCTCGTTACCAAATCGCCTTCAATATCGGTATAAGCCACCCCCTGCTTATCAATGATAGCCTGAGCAGATGCCGAGAGATCATCCCAAACTACATCCAGCGCATTCTCAATCTCCATGATCTCATCCAGGGTAACAGGAGCTCCCGCATCGCCTTCGATGCAGCACTCGCCCTTGCAGGCATCAAGGTCGCAGCAGAATTTTTCGGTGATGATATCAGGTGAAACCAATACGTTGCCCACCTGCAGAATACGCAGTTCGTCTTTCTTCATAATGTTATTTGAGATGAATAAATATCTTTGAGTGTATAATAAAAATAAGGATAGCTACCCATGAGTGGATAGCTATATATAAATAGGTGTACCTACCACTGGATAGGCGCAATTCCGTTCTGCTGCAGATATGCATTGCAGCGGGAGAAATGATGATTGCCAAACCAGCCGCCTCTGTTGGCTGACAATGGCGAAGGATGCACACTTTCCAATATCAGGTGCTTGCTCGTATCGATGAGATTAGCCTTGCTGCGGGCATAACCGCCCCAAAGGATAAACACCAAATGCTCCTTATCCTTGCTGAGTGCCTTGATGGCAGCATCTGTGAATTCCTCCCAGCCCTTGCGCTGATGGCTCGCTGCCTGATGGGCACGAACGGTAAGGGTGGCGTTGAGCAACAATACTCCCTGCTTTGCCCAACGGGTCAAATCGCCAGTAGCTGGCATCGGAGTGCCGAGATCCATCTGAATCTCCTTAAATATATTAATCAATGATGGCGGGAAAGCGATTCCTTCAGGCACAGAGAAACTCAATCCCATCGCCTGACCTGGCTCATGGTAAGGATCCTGTCCGATAATCACTACCTTAACATCATCAAAAGGACAGAGATTGAAGGCATTGAAAATCAAGCGGCCAGGAGGATAACAGGGCGTACGCAGGTATTCCTCTTTCACGAAGTTCGTGAGGTCAACAAAATACTGCTTGCCGAACTCTTCTCCTATATGCTGTCTCCAACTTTCTTCTATCTTTACGTTCATACTTAATATAAATTCAAAAGTATCTTAAGATACTTACGCAAGTATCCTAAGATACTTGGCCAAGTATCTTAGGATACTTTTTTGAGGTATATAAAATCGTTTTTACTTGTTGTCAGAAATCAAGTTCTCACCTGTCATATCTGCAGGCTTCTCCAAGCCCATGATGTGGAGGATAGAAGGAGCGACATCTGCCAAACGACCATCCTTTACAGTAGCTGAATTGTTGTCAGTTACGTAGATGAATGGAACTGGGTTCAAAGAGTGAGCGGTGTTTGGTGTACCGTCCTCGTTGATAGCGTGGTCTGCATTACCGTGGTCAGCGATGATGATAGCCTCATAATCGTTAGCCTTAGCAGCCTCGATAACGTCCTTTACACAGTTGTCAACAGCGTGAACAGCCTTAGCGATAGCGTTGTAGATACCAGTGTGACCTACCATATCACCATTAGCGAAGTTTACAACGATGAAGTCGTACTCCTGTGTGTTGATAGCACCAACCAACTTATCCTTTACCTCGTATGCGCTCATCTCTGGCTTCAAGTCGTATGTAGCCACCTTTGGAGAAGGAACCAGGATACGGTCCTCGCCCTCGTATGGAGTCTCACGACCACCATTGAAGAAGAATGTTACGTGAGCATACTTCTCTGTCTCTGCAGTATGGAGCTGCTTCTTACCCTGTGCGCTCAAGTACTCACCGAGAGTATTCATTACGTTCTCCTTAGGGAAGAGGATGTGAACGCCCTGGAAGCTTGCATCATATGGAGTCATGCAGTAGTACTGCAAGTCCTTGATGGTGTGCATGCCTTCCTCTGGCATATCCTGCTGGGTCAATACCTGTGTCAACTCCTTAGCACGGTCGTTACGGTAGTTGATGAAAATAACAACATCACCCTCCTGGATAGTACCGTCAACCTTAGAGTTATTGATTGGCTTGATGAACTCGTCTGTTACATCCTCATCATAGCTCTCCTGCATTGCCTTCACCATATCGTCAGCCTGCTTACCCTTACCCTCAACGAGCAAGTCGTATGCTTCCTTCACACGGTTCCAGCGCTTGTCACGGTCCATAGCATAGAAACGACCTACGATGCTTGCGATGTGTGCACCGTTCTTGTCGCAGCAAGCCTGAACCTCCTCGATGAAGCCCTTACCGCTCTTAGGGTCTGTATCACGACCATCCATGAAGCAGTGAACGTATGTCTCCTTCAAACCATATTCCTTACCAATCTCAATCAACTTGAAGAGGTGATCCAAAGAAGAGTGAACACCACCGGTAGAAGTCAAGCCCATCAAGTGGAGCTTCTTACCTGTCTTCTGAGCATAGCTGTAAGCGTTGATGATCTCCTGATTCTTCAAGATGTCACCGCTCTCACAAGCCTTGTTGATCTTAACGAGGTCCTGATATACCACACGACCTGCACCGATGTTGAGGTGACCTACCTCAGAGTTACCCATCTGACCGTTAGGAAGACCTACGTCCTCGCCACAAGTCTGGAGAGTAGAATGTGCTGAAACTGCTGTCAAATAATCGAGATAAGGAGTTGGTGTCTTGAAGATAACATCACCCTTATCATGCTTACCGATTCCCCATCCGTCGAGAATCATTAAAAGAGCTTTTTTTGCCATAATTACATAAAATAATTTAAATTCGAATTTCGACTGCAAAGTTACAGTAAATCGGAGACAAAACAAAACAAAAGAGTTTTTTTTTTGTTTTTTTATTGTTAAGAGGGATTTTAACTTTTTTAGTTCATTTTTATTTGGAACATAATAATCTTTTTTGTACCTTTGCAACTGATAATATCTTGTTATTATCCCAATGATTATGCAAGAAACGAACAATATATTAGCAATATTAGATAACTACCTCCACGACAATCCTGATGAGATTGCTAAGGAGATGGCAAACGACTTCAGAAAACGAAGAATAGAGAAGAATCTGACACGTGAGCAAGTGGCAGACAAGTCAGGCGTTGCCGTCAGCAACATCACCAGATTCGAACAAAAGGGACTCATCTCCCTCAAGAATCTGATAGGTATCGCCATAGCTTTGGAATACACCTCAGAAATCAAGAACGTCTTCTCGCAACCCAAGTACTCCACCATGGAAGAGTTGAAACAGATAAAAAGAAACGCTAACAAGAAAAAGGCTTACAGACAATGAAACATATAGAATCTTTAGCCGTGAAATATCACCAGGAGAAAGTCGGCACACTGTCATTGAGTGCCGATGGAAAGGTATGCACCTTCGAATATGACAATCAGTGGTTGGCATCTGGCTTTAGTGTATCTCCGTTGGAATTGCCACTGAAGCCTGGTCTTTTCATTGCCAAAGCCACCCCTTTCAACGGGAACTTTGGTATCTTCGAAGACAGCCTTCCCGATGGATATGGCAGATACCTATTGCATAAAGCCTTGCTAAAGGAGGGCATCAACGACTTTGAGCTATCTGCTCTCGACCGACTGAGCATCGTGGGCAATGGAGGTATGGGCGCATTGACCTACGAACCTATAACTTCTATCCAGACTGGACATGAGATTGATGACTTTGACCTTTTACAAGCCAAAGCCTTGGAAGTATTGAAGGAGCAACAGGATAATGACGCAGGATTATTATTATATAATAGTGGTAATAGTGGCGGTTGTCGCCCGAAAGCCATTTTCACAAATGAGGATGGTCATTGGTTGGTCAAGTTTCGCCATACCTATGACCCACAAGATATGGGAAAGCAAGAGTATCATTATAATGAGATAGCCAAGCAATGTGGTATCCAAGTACCCGACTTCAAACTGGTAAACAACAAGTATTTTGCCTGCCGTCGCTTCGACATTTCTCCAACAGGCGAACGCATTCACGTAGCCACAGCTGGAGCCTTGCTCAACGTTTCCCTTTCCAACCCCATTCTCGATTATCTCAACCTTTTGGCGCTTACAGGTTATCTTACTCAGAGCCAAGAGGATGTAGAAGAGATGTTCCGCCGCATGGTTTTTAATTACATAATGGACAACAAGGACGACCATTGCAAGAACTTCTCTTTTTGGGTTCAGAAAGAGAGCGATGGCAAATGGCACTGGCATTTAGCCCCAGCCTACGACCTCACCCATTGCACCGAAGGATATAATGGTGAACACGCAACATCTGTAAATGGGACTGGGCATCCGACCGTAGAGGATATGATTGCCGTTGGCGTAAAGAATAAAATGAAGGAAAAGAGATGCCGCGAAATCTACGAAGAGATATCTTTACAGATTAAGTCTGGTGAGAATATCTCTTAAGGGAAGATTTTCAATCTCTTCTTTCCTCATTTTACGGGTGTTTCTTCTAGATTGCCTCGTTCTAGAGTATTATTCACATAGACTACTTCTGCTTCAGATAATCCAACTGACCATCATTTTTCAGTTTACCATTTCCCTATCTCTGCGTCTTACACGTAAATAAGCATCAAAAAATAAATAGAAAACATGAAAAAGATTCTAATGATTCTTGCAGCCATCCTCGCCTTAGGCAGCCTGACCGCAAAAGCACAGATGAGATCGGGCGTGGACACGCTCACCCTCGACCAAGTGAAGTATCGCATCACCTACGATGCAAAACAGGTGAACGACACCACAGAAATGCCGTATATCTATCGCAAGGCACAGATGCGACTCGACATCGGTAGCAACATCACTCACTTCTATAACCAGTCCAAGGAGCAATGGAAGCAGCAAGTCTTACAAATGTTCCTTACTGGCGGTGTCATTGATCTAAGAAAAGCCGAGCCGGTAAAATGTATGGACTTTGAATTTCTCAAAAACTACCCTAAGAATGGGCAGACCCTATTTCAAGAATCGTGGGCTATGAGAACCTATCACTGCATCGAAAAGAACGAGACTCCCGATTGGCAACTCATTCCAGACAGCATTGCAACCATCATCGGCTATCATTGCCAACTCGCCAAGACCAACTTCAAGGGAAGAACTTGGTTAGCTTGGTATGCTGAGGATATCCCTGTGCCAGAAGGTCCTTGGAAACTCTGCGGTCTGCCAGGTCTTATCCTCCGTGCCTACGATGCACAGCAACAATTCTATCTCAACGCCATCGGACTGGAAGACCTGAAAGGCAAAGAGACTCTCAAATATGCCAAGCCTGAAAAGACTGAGAAAGTTTCCCAGTCGGACCTCACCAAAATCAAGCTGAGAGACGATGGAAGCGAGATGCTAAGGGACGAAAAGTGGACAGATGAGAATGGAAAACCGATCAAACCAAAAGCAAGGAAACGTGTCTTCAATCCAATCGAGCGATAGAGATAATTCTACGGCTTTCCGTTTCAGATTTTTGCGAGTTTCTACAAAAATCTGAAATAGAAAGCTTATTTTCTTGCTCTTATCGACAATTTATTGTACTTTTGCAAAAAGATTTCTGAAACAACAAATGTAAAGTTAATAACTTAACGATAACAATATGATTTATACAAGCAAGAAAATCATCATATTTCTGTTCACTATCATGCAGCTGGCCATTCTCGCCAGTTGCATGGGCTCAGGATATCGCCTATCCTTCCCTGAGATAGACGACCTTGCCGACGAATACCCAGCACAAGCCAAGGTATTCCTCTCTCGTGCTGACAGCAACGACAACAAAGGCTATTATAAGCTCTTAACAGCCAAGATAGAGTATCAGCTCAATGGTTACATCCATAAAGACTACGACATAGACGATGCCATCAACATCTTCGTGAACGAAAAGGATGAGCCCCTTCTCGCGCGTTCCTTATATTATAAGGGAGCCTCGATACTCAACAACTATCGTGATACCGCAAAAGCCATCAAATGTTTCTCACAGGCCATCGCCTACGATAGCAATATGAGAGAAAAGGAAAAGCTGGATATGTACGACATATTGTGTCGCATTACCCACCAAAACATTTACACCTTAGAGTTAGAAGACGAGGCTCGCCAAACCAACAATATCCGCTACCGTGCCTGGGCACTACTCTATCGTGGCATCAACAACCAAGATCAGGAACTTGCCGACCAAGCTTTCGAAGTAGCCAATCAAATCAAAGAGAACAAGGACAGCACCTTGGGACCCATGTACTATCATTACTTCCAAGCCTTGATGGACAGGGGCGATGTGGCTGATTCGATCTTGATAAGCTATGCAAAGAAAGCGCAAGACAATCACGGGGTAAAATATGACAACAACATCGACTTCTATCGCTTGCTCACAAGAAACAGCAAGGAAACCCATGCCTTCGCCATGCAGCATATCAAAGAAAACTATAGAATAGATCAAGAACGCCTAAACTCATGGGGATCCTATTCCTTTGCTTTAGGATATAAGTATTATCTCCCCTTATATTTCCTCTCCCTACAAAAAGGAGATACGCTTATGGCAAACCGTGTTGCCCACGAATTACGACAAGAAGCTCCTTTGCTTGTCAAAGACGAAAACTCAGGAAAGGAAAATCAAGTAAAACTGATGTACGAGGGTGGAAACACTCGTTATCGCTATGAAAAGGTTAAGACCTATATATTTGTAGGAATCATCATCGTGCTCATCATTCTCTTGACGATGACTTACCTCTCCATTTCCAGAATCCGAAAGGCTCACCAAACTATTAAAAACTTGCATGAGTCACTGCACCAGTTAAAAGATGTGGAGAACTCTTCGTTATCGGAGCAATGCGAACGATTAAACCACGAAATCACCACCCAGCTTCGCAAACTGAAACGCCGTGACAAGGACATCGAGGAATACAAGGCTCAAATTACCGAGCTCACAGACATCAGCCAAGGCTTGGTGTATTATTCGATGACGATACAAAATCAAAACATCAGCCAGATAGGTAAGCAAGGCATCCGACAACTTCTCGCCAGCTTCAAGGTGATAGACGAGAAGTATAGCGAACGATTGGAGAACTACGACTTGAATCCATCACAAAGCCTCTTCTGCATCCTCTACCATATCGGCAAGAGCGATGAGGAAGTGATGCAAATCCTGCAATACTCTCTCTCGAATATCAGGGTAAGAAAGTCGAGAATCAAGAGTGACACTGGAGCAGAGTCATTCGATGACATCATCAGATAAGCACTCCCATAAGTTTTTCGCTTTACTTCATTAACTTATCGAAGCATTACAAAAAGGTTGTATTTTAAGTTTTTCCTAATCGTAACTCTCTCGTTATCAACATATCTGTACTCACTGGCATGTAATTCCGATTTGGCTATCTCTATCATTTGTATTACCTTTGCATCCGAAATTCTAAACATCAAACGACTATGAGAAGAATAACATTATTATTAGCAGCCATACTCACAGTATGCAGCTTGAATGCTCAGAAAGGCAACAAAAATGAGAAAGTGGTCAATATTGACAAGGTAAACTATCGCATCACCTACAATGGGAAGATGGTACCAGATACCACAAGAGTTCCTTACAACTATTGGGAGAGCGAAATGCGACTGGACATCGGTAGCAAGACAACTCATTTCTATGATAGAACCAAGCAAATATCCGATTCTATCATGGATGAACAAGCTAAGACGGGGCAATATGACATGAGTAAAATTCCTAGAGGTGGCAGAATCCATTGGGAATTCTACAAGAACTATCCATCAAAGGGGCAAACCACTTTACTGGATAAAGTCCTTGGAAATTACCAATGTACAGAACAATTAGAGGTGCCAAACTGGCAGCTTATCCCAGATAGCACAACTACCATCATTGGCTATAGATGCCTGTTGGCAAAAGCGCTCTTCAAAGGCAGAACCTGGTATGCCTGGTACTCAGAAGACATACCTATAAGCGAAGGACCTTGGAAAATTTCCGGACTGCCTGGTCTTGTTCTACTTGCTTACGACCAGAACAAACAATACATATTCAATGCTATCGGTATGAGCACATTGAATGGGACCGAAAGCATAACTTTCACGGAAAAGGCAAGAGAGAAAGTAACACAGAAAGAGTTAAGAGAGGCTAAGCATAAATTTGATGGCGCAGAAGCACTCAAAGCAACAGCGAGAAAAACTGGATTTACGTTTAAGAAATTACCCGAAGGTGCCATCAAGGCTCTAAACCGAAGCAACAAGGGCAACCCTATCGAACTGGAGTAACTCCAGCTCGATTAACTGATCGTATTCTACATCATAACAACAAACGAACAATTTAAGAATGAAAAGATTTATATTCATCATCTGTTTGGTATTCCTTGGAATCATCGGAATATCAGCCAAGAAAGAACAAACTCCCATCCATCGCTTGATACTGCAGGGCGACAGTTGCATGAACGAGCATGACTCGTACCATGCCATCACCTATTACCAGCAATATATCAATGAGCATCCACACGATTTGAATGTTCTCAGAAAGCTCGCTTCTTGCTATCGTCTTCGTGGCGACAACAAGAAGTGCATCGCCTGCATGGATAGCATTCCTAACGACAGTCTCAACCATGAAGACTTGCGCATGATGTTCTATTCCTATCTTAATCTTAGCGATAAAAAAAAGGTAGAATCATATGGCATGACTATCTATCGCAAATACCCATACGACGGGGAGGTATTTGCCACTCTACTTCAGCAATGGAACAACCATGGGAAGCCAGAAATGGTTTCAGCTTTCGCCTTGTCGTATGTAGAAAAACGTGACTCCACGAATATTCTCATCAACAAGAAGCTTGCCTATTCACTCTATTTACAGCTTAGATACGAGCAAGCCATCCCTAGATACAAGAAGCTTATAGCCGATGGATTCGACAATTTTGAGTCTAACCTCGTCATAGGATTGTGCTATTATAACTTAGAAAAGTACCGAGAAGCCTATACCTATCTGAACAAGGCGGCAGAGATGAAGAAAGACAACCCAAATATGAACTGTCTCTTCTACTTGGGCATGACTTGCAAGAAGATTTCCGAACAGACTAAGAACATCGTGGAAAAGGAAACCCTGGCAAGACACGCCATCATCAACCTGGAACGGTCTATAACCGTGGCTTACCCTCGCAGTCGTGGACTATATGTTAACCAGCAACTTGCTGAGCTTTATTACTATAAATTGGAATACGAGAATGCAGGTCATGCCTTCGCCCAGTGCATCGAATATGATGACGAGGACGATCCTCACAACTATTATAATGCTGCGCAAATGTATATCGGAGCCAAGATGAAGCCACAGGCAAAACTCTATCTCCAGATGTTCTTGGCAAAAGCTGATAAGTTGAAGGATGAAAAGGAAAAAGCTAAACTTACAGCGAAAGTAAAGGAGCAACTAAAAGGAATGTAAAATAAAACAGATAACATTTTAGTTTACTCTTCGCTAGTTTTAGCGTCTATTAAAAAGCTATAAATAGCT
>JAJWAL010000122.1:0-4688 GCA_021618535.1 Segatella copri
TTCGTTGTGATCTGGGCTGCGAAAGTTTGCTGAGGGGAGATGCCGAGAAGACTCAGGGCAGCTACACTAGCAAGCAACTTTTCTCTACTTTTAAAGTTCATACAATTTTTGTTAGTTGGTTAAAACAGTTTGGCTCTTTCACTTATATGATCGATACGGGAAAGAATCCAAATCGGATTATTGCTCTCTGATTATTCCTTCGTCATCTTTTTCTGATGAGAAGAAAAGGCTAGAGGCTAGCTCTAGGTTGCATTTACTTTTTCCATTGTTGTGATTATATTTATTTGTTTTTATATTGTTTATTCTAAACCTTTAGGCTATTTTGTAAATCTGCTGCAAAGATAGCTATTTTTTGCAAAATAGCTTGTACATATTTTGCTGATTACTAATACTTTTCTGCTTTAGTGAAAATAAAATGTAATTTTCGTCATATTTATTAAAGATTAAGTGTTAGCGTTACAATTTATTTACTTGATGGTTGATTTATATTGATTATTCTATTATTTGTCTATTATATATAAGGTACGCGTACATTATTTATTATATGAATTGTCATAACCTTTTGTGCTTTGTTAATTGGTCTTTGGTTGTTTTCGGTCAATTCTTGAGTTGAAAAGAGTGTGTATTTTGTTGTTTTCTTTGCTTTTTCTGACTTGATGTGCATCAATTCTTATTTCTTTTTTCAGATATTTCCGAATATTTTTCTGCCTTTGCAACAAAGTATGTTTATTCAGCAAAATAATACACGGATATATCGGAAATTATGCCTAACTTTGCAACCGTAAAACAGAATGTTTAACTAACAAGATTATCAACGACAATATGAATCATCGTATAGCAAATGTTTTTAGGTTAATAATTATAGGTGTTCTGATGAGTGTGCTGGGGACTTCAAGCCTCAGCGCACAAATCAGAGGAAACAACATCGTTGTGACGGTAACTCCTGACCATCAGGACTGGAATTATCGGGTAGGCGAGAAGGCTAACTTCATGGTGAATGTGAGAAAGAGCGGTACGCTACTCAATCAGGTGAAGGTAGATTATGAAGCTGGTCCGGCGATGTTTCCGGAGGTGAAGAAAAGTACCACTCTCAAGGACGGAACCATGAAATGGTGCGGCAGTCTGAACAGACCGGGCTTCTACCGCCTCAAGGTTATCGCTCATGTTGATGGCAAGGATTACGAGGGACTTTGCACGGCAGGTTTCTCTCCAGAGAAGATCCAGCCTTTCGCACAGGAACCTAAGGATTTCGATGCTTTCTGGAAGAAGGCACTGGATGAGGCAAGACAGAATGACCTTAATCCTACCAAGGTGCTTCTGCCTGAGCGTTGTACCAAGGATAAGAATGTATATGAAATCAGTTATAACAACAACCTATGGGGCTCTAAGATGTATGGCATCCTGAGTGTACCGGTAAAAGAAGGCAAGTATCCGGCTTTGCTCCGTGTACCTGGTGCGGGTGTGCGCCCTTATGCTGGCGATACTTATACGGCTCCTGCTGAGTGCATCGTACTGGAAATCGGTATTCATGGTGTTCCTGTTACCATGCAGCAGAAGATTTATGATGATCTTGCCAATGGCGAACTGAATGGTTACTGGGATACCAATCTCGAGAATCCTTATCGCAATGCTTACAGACGGGTAGTAACCGGTGCTGTCCGTGGTGTGGATTATATCGCTTCGCTCCCTGAGTGGAACGGGAAGACTATCGGTGTAACGGGTTCATCACAGGGTGGATTCCTTTCCATCGCTGTGGCAGCTCTCGACAAGCGAATCACATTCCTGGCTCCTGTTCATGATGCTATGTGTGATTATGAAGCTGAAATTCACGGAGTTGCCGGTGGTTGGCCTCACTACTTCTATAAGGAAGACAAGGCGCAGGGGGCTGCATGGAAAGAGCAGAAACTTACGGATTTGGAAAAGGCAAGACTCGAAGGTGCACGCTATTATGATGGCGTCAACTTCGCCCGTCGCATCACCGTTGCTGGCTGGTACAGTTTCGGTTATAATGATGAGGTGGTTCCGCCAACATCATCTTACGGCCTTTATAATTCGGTAAAAGCGCCTAAGACCTTGAGTCTGTACCAAATGACCGGTCATTTCTGGTATCAGGAACAGTGGGATGAATGGCAGGCTTGGATAATTCAGCAATTAAAGAAATAGATATATGATAGGAAAAAGAATTTTGATTGGTGCAGCTTGCCTCATGGCGATGCAAGGAGCAATGGCACAGGTTGATGGCGTTACGGGCGCATCAGTCCAGACTGCCAATACTTCCTGCTGCAAGGGTAAAAAGCAATGTTGCAATACTCCGGCAGAGCAACTGAAGGCAAGACTGCAGAAATTACTGAATAAGGGTATCATGCTCGGACATCAGGATGATCCGGTGTATGGCACTACTTGGAAATGGGATGAAGGAAAGAGCGATGTACTCCTCACTACAGGTGATTATCCTGCTGTGATGGGTTTCGATCTTGGAAAAATAGAGTTGGACAGCAAGGAAAACCTTGACGGTGTGTCTTTCGATCGTATGCGAAAAGAAATCATTGCCCAAAATGAGAGAGGAGGCATCGTCACTTTGAGTTGGCATCCTTGGAATCCGGTTACTGGCGAGAATGCCTGGGATCCGAAAGGTGATGCTGTGGCTGCAGTCCTGGATGGAGGCGCCCAGCAACAGAAGTTCGATGGATGGCTCAAGAAGGTTTCCGATTTCATCCTTTCTTTGAAGACAAACGATGGTAAACTGGTTCCTGTCATCTTCCGACCATGGCATGAAATGAATGGCGGATGGTTCTGGTGGGGAGCTAGCAGTTGCACACCTGCACAATATAACCAATTATACGTAAAAACCCTAAATATACTTACTAAAGCAGGGTGCAATAACATCGTTTGGGCTTGGTCACCAAATCTCAGCGACGAGAAGACGGTAGAAAAAATCCTGGAGCGATTCCCAGGAGAAAAGTATGTGGATATGCTGGGTGTTGACGTCTACGAGTTCGACAACAGCGATGCCAACTATCAGCAGAACCTTGCTGCTACGCTCGATGTGCTGATGGAAGCAGCCAAGAAGGTGGGCAAGATTCCTGCCCTCACCGAAACGGGTTGCAGGGGTATCGCCAGCAAGAAGGACTGGTTTACCCAAACCCTTTGGCCTGTACTTCAGAAGTATCAGTTGAGTTATGTACTCTTCTGGCGTAATGCCTGGGATAAACCTCAGGAGGAAGCCTATCTTCCTGGAGTAGGCGATGGTGCCATCGTCGAGGACTTCAAGGCATTCAAGAAGGAAAAGAAAGTTCTCTTTGCAAAAGAGGTTTTAAAGGTTAAATAAATGTTGAATGTTGAATGTTGAATGTTGAATTGGCATTAGTTCAATGTGCATTTTATACTCAACATTCAACATTCAACATTCAACACTCAACATTAATATAAAATAAAATATGACTACATTTCAAGACAAAGTGAAAGCACTCCGCGCTCATCATGAGGAATTGCTGAGCCGTAAGAATGAACCAGTAGAGTGGGGAAATGGTATCTACGAAAAGTATAAGAACCCAATCCTTACAGCAGAACATACACCATTGGAGTGGCGTTACGACTTCGATGAGAAGAGCAACCCGTATCTGATGCAGCGCATCATGATGAATGCTACGCTCAATTCGGGTGCCATCAAGTGGAATGGTAAGTATATCCTCGTAGTTCGTGTTGAGGGTGCTGACCGCAAGAGTTTCTTTGCCGTAGCAGAGAGTCCTAATGGTGTTGACAACTTCCGTTTCTGGGATGAGCCTATCACCATGCCTGAGGATGTAGTTCCTGCTACCAACATCTATGATATGCGTCTCACCGCTCATGAGGATGGCTACATCTATGGTGTGTTCTGTGCTGAGCGTCATGATGATGATCAGCCTGGCGACCTCAGTGCTGCTACTGCTACTGCAGCCATCGCCCGTACCAAGGACCTGGTAAACTGGGAGCGCCTTCCTGACTTGAAGACCAAGAGCCAGCAGCGCAATGTGGTTCTCCATCCGGAGTTCGTTGATGGCAAGTATGCTTTCTATACCCGTCCACAGGATGGTTTCATCGATACAGGTTCTGGTGGTGGTATCGGTTGGGCACTGGTTGATGATATCACTCATGCCGAAATCAAGGAGGAGAAGATCATCAATGCCCGTCACTATCATACCATCCAGGAGGTGAAGAACGGCGAGGGTCCTCATCCTATCAAGACTGATAAGGGCTGGTTGCATCTGGCTCATGGTGTCCGTGGCTGTGCCAGCGGTCTCCGCTATGTGCTCTATATGTACATGACTTCTCTTGAGGATCCTACAGAGGTAATAGCAGAACCAGGTGGATTCCTGCTCGTACCGGAAGGTCCTGAGTATATCGGTGATGTGATGAATGTAGTCTTTGCCAATGGTTGGATTGCAGATGAGGATGGTAAGGTATTCATCTACTATGCTTCTTCTGATACCCGCATGCATGTGGCAACTTCTACCATCGACCGATTGGTAGATTACTGCATGAACACACCAAAGGATGATTATCGTACTCAGTTCTCTGTAGAGAAGATCAAGGCTTTGGTAGCAAAAAATAAACAGACTTTAAGTAAATAAGTTTCAGGTATTAAGATTGTAGGGATTCGTACTCCTCATCCGTATTATCAGATATAGATGGGGAGCGAATCCCTTTTT
>JAJWAL010000122.1:4788-7465 GCA_021618535.1 Segatella copri
AAAACAATGGCTCGTTTAAAAGAAAAAATAGCTTATGCATTGGGTGATGCCGCTGCGGGTGGTATTGTATGGAAGGTGATGTCTATCGCTTTTCCTCTGTTTTTTACAAATGTCTTCGGACTCTCGTTTGCGGATGCGGCAGTACTGATGCTCGTAGCCCGCATGTTCGATGTGGTTACTGACCCGCTGATGGGTACTCTTGCCGACCGTACCCAGAGCCGTTTCGGTACCTACCGTCCTTGGCTCATCTATGGTGCCATTCCTTTCGGATTGATATTCGCCCTCTTGCTCTATACTCCAGACTTCGGACCTGTGGGCAAGCGAATCTATGCTTACGCCCTCTATCTGCTGATGATGGCGGTATATACCATGGTGAATGTGCCTTACGGCTCATTGCTCGGTGTGATGACCGATGATGATGATGAGAAGAACCAGTTCTCTTCTTTCCGTATGGTGGGTGCTTATGCCATGGGATTCGTCACCCTGCTCTCTTTCCCTTATCTCCAGAAGATGGTAGGTGGAACAGCCGCACATCAGTATGCTGTCATTGGTGCCGTGCTCGGTATTATTGCAGCTGTGATGACATTGGCTTGCGGACTCCTTACCAAAGAACGTCTGAAGCCGAAGCGCGCTGAGAAGTTCTCTTTCCAGCAGTTTGCCGACCTCGTTCACAACAAGGCTTGGCTCTATATGACAGCCATTGCTGTGTGTACCAACTTCTTCAACGGATTCCGCTATGCCGTAGCTGGCTATATGTTTGATTACTGTCTGCATGGCAATGTAACCATCGAGGGATTGATTATCAACTATACCGTTTTCATGGCGTTTGGTGAAGTAACCTGTATGATTTTCGGTGGTGTATCTCCTTGGTTCACCCGTCTGGTAGGCAGCAAGCGCATGGCATTCTTCTGGTCTGCAACTCTCTGTCTGGTACTCTCGGTTGTCTTCTTCTTCATCCCGATGAATCCGTCGTATATCTGGGTAATGATAGCCATCGTTATCCTTACCTCTATGGGTATCGGTATCTATTCGCCATTGATGTGGTCTATGTATGCCGATGTAGCCGACTACCATACCGAGCATTTCGGAACATCAGCTACAGGTCTTATCTTCTCTTCCGGTACGATGAGCCAGAAGTTTGGTACCGCCATTTCCGGTTCTCTCATCGCCCTCTTCCTGGGCTGGGCAGGTGCCAACATGATAACAGATAAGATGGGTAATACGATGATCGACCCAGCCAGTGTCACCGACTCTGTGCTTACGATGGTATGGTCATTGTTCTCACTCTTCCCAGCCGTCATCGCCTTCCTGCTGATGGTGCTTGCCTGGAAGTTCCCTATCCGCAAATAACTGTTTTAACATAACTAATAATCACTATTAAGAAAGGAAAAATGGAAAAACTTAAAGAAACGATTCGGGATGTTCTGGAGAACAACATCCTCAGCTATTGGCTAACGAAAGTGAAAGATGAAGAAAACGGTGGCTTTTACGGACGTGTAGACGGTAACGACCAGGTACATCCTGTAGCCGAGAAGGGAGCAGTGATGAATGCCCGTATCCTCTGGGCGTTTTCTGCTGCCTATCGTGTCTTGAAGAAGCCGGAGTATCTTGAGGCTGCCACTCGTGCCAAGGATTATGTGCGCGATTATTTCCTCGACAGGGAATATGGCGGAATCTACTGGAGTGTTGACTGTCAGGGTAATCCGCTCGATACCAAGAAGCAGACTTATGCCATCGGCTTTGCCATCTATGGTTTCTCGGAGTATGCCCGTGCAACAGGCGACAAGGAGGCATTGGATATCGCTATCTCTCTGTATCATGATATTGAGAAGCATGCCTTTGATGCCAAGAACAACGGTTATATCGAGGCATTGACCCGTGAGTGGAATCCGATTGCAGACATGCGTCTCTCTGATAAGGATGAGAATGGTTCCCGTACGATGAATACCCATCTGCATATCATCGAGCCATATACCAATCTTTATCGTGTATGGAAGACTCCGGAACTGGAGAAGAGCATTCGCAATCTCCTCGATATCTTCACCGATAAGCTTCTGAACAAGGAGACTTATCATCTCGACCTCTTCTTCAATGATGAGTGGGAGGGCAAGCGCAATATCGAGAGTTACGGTCATGATATCGAAGCATCCTGGCTGCTCCACGAAACCGCTCTGGTTTTGGATGACAAGGAGGTGCTTCATAAGATAGAGCGCATCATCCGCCGTATCGCCGATGCTGCAGATGAAGGCTTGCGTCCAGATGGCAGTATGGTTTATGAGCATTGGAAGGATGGAGATAAGTTTGATCTTCAGCGCCAGTGGTGGGTGCAGTGTGAGAACATCATCGGCCATATCGACCTCTATCAGTATTTCCGTACCGAAGAGAATCTCCTTGTTGCCATCTCCTGCTGGAACTATGTAGCCAAGCATCTGTTGGATGCCAAGAACGGTGAGTGGCACTGGGCTATCCTGGAAGATGGTACGGTGAACATGGAGGATGATAAGGCTGGTTTCTGGAAATGTCCTTACCACAACTCCCGCATGTGTCTCGAACTCATCGAACGTGAATATTAAAATACAGAATCCCTGCAAGACAGTAATAGAATACAAAAATCCAAGCAAAACATATATTTGCTTGGATTTTTTTGTTTATCCCGATTTTTTATTGTACTTTTGCA
>JAJWAL010000122.1:7565-9043 GCA_021618535.1 Segatella copri
CTCAATATGGAGGTGTTCTATCTGAAGCAGCGATTCAAGAATCTGCTGGAAATCCAACACAGTAAAGAGACGGTCATCCAGGACCGCACCATCTTTGAGGGTGTTTATGTCTTTGCGGCCAACAACCGGAAGATGGGCAACATGGACCAGCGCGACTACGAGACTTATATGGAGCTCTTCGAGTCTATGATGGAAGTGGTGGAGATGCCTGAACTGATGATATATCTCCGTTCTTCAGTTCCTCACCTCGTGAAGAATATCCAGAAGCGCGGTCGTGATTATGAGCAGAAGATGCCTTTGGATTATCTGGAAGGTATCAACAATCTTTACGAAGATTTCATCATGAACAAGTATAAGGGCAAGGTGCTTATCGTAGAAGTTGATAATCTCGATTTCGAGCACAATCCCAAGCAGTTTGGTGAAATCGTAGATAAGATAGATGCCAAGCTCTTCGGGCTGTTCTCTTAAAGGTAAAAAAGTAAAAAGGTAAAAAAATGCATATAGCAATAGCAGGAAATATAGGTAGCGGCAAGACAACATTAACCAAGATGCTTGCCAAGAGATATGGTTGGAAAGCTAATTTCGAGCCGGTAGATAATAATCCATATCTGGCTGATTATTACAAGGATATGGAACGTTGGTCGTTTAATCTTCAGATTTACTTCCTGAACAAGCGATTCCATGATGTTGTGGAGATTTCCCGTTCAGAGCAGACCATCGTACAGGATAGAACCATCTTCGAGGATGCGCGTATCTTTGCGCCTAATCTTCATGATATCGGTATGATGAGCGACAGGGATTTCAAGAACTATACCGATCTCTTTGATCTGATGATCAGTCTGGTGAAACTCCCTGACCTGATGATATATATCAAGAGCAGCATTCCTACGCTCGTGAAGCATATCGAGAAGCGTGGCCGCGATTTCGAGAAGAGCATCCGCATCGATTATCTCCAGGGCTTGAACAAGCGTTATGAGGATTGGATCAAGGATTATAAAGGTCGCCTCATCATCATCGATGGTGATAATCTGGAGTTCGGAGAGAATCCGGAAGACTTCCGAAAGGTTACTGACCTGATAGATGCTGAACTCTTCGGCCTGTTTGCTGAAAAAGAGGTTTAAAAGTAAAAAGTAAAAGGGTAAAAAGGTAAAAAGAACCTTAACCCCTTTCGCCCCCCGTTCTTAGCGATTCCATCGCTAGTCCCCCAAGTCCTTATCATAAAGGTAAAAAGCGCACCCCCGCTAGGCGTCAAAGGAGGAACGCCTGGCGTGGTTGCGTTTTATGGTTGTACAACTAAAGGGTTATGGTTGTACAACTAAAGGGTTATGGTTGTACGACTATAAGGGTTGTAGTTGTACGATTAAAAGGTGTTGTCACTAGGCTCGGCAGAGCTGCTGACTAGGCTCAGTAGGTCTGCTGAGCTTAGTGGCAACCTTCGAGAAGCAGTCTCCTTCAACTCGAGAAGCAGTCTCCTAAAA
>JAJWAL010000123.1:0-8889 GCA_021618535.1 Segatella copri
TAAAGCTTTTGCCCTTACAGGGCGACAAGTTTGCGTCCATAATAAGTAGCTGTATCACACTTCTGTCAAGCAATTCAAGCTGTTCAGCCAAGCACCTCAAGTAGTTCAGTAAGCGAGTTCAGACGTCTCAGTTAGCTGATGCAGACGTCTCGATAAGCCTACGGATACGGCTCCGTTAGCTTACGCAGTCATATCTGTAACCCGATGCAGTCATATCTGTAACCCGATGCTGTCATATCTGTAACCCGATGCAGTCATATCTGTAACCCAGCGCAGTCTTCATATGAACAATTTTTATGTAATAATCTATCATCCATCACGATTTATATGTATTACACATCTTAATATACTAATATACAGACACTTGAATAGCGTGATAGATACTTCGGAAACGGAAATATCCATCACGCTATCCATCACGATTTGGGGGTATCCCTCACGATTTTCTCACTACACTCTATCAGATACTGCATATCATTGTTGAAAAGCTTGCGATAGATGGCATCAGACCTTAAAGAATTAGATTCGTGTGATTGCTGGCATATGCCAGCAACCGCACAAATCAAGATATTCAAACCAAATAAACGTGGAAGTATGACTGTTTAAGCTATGAGTTATAGAGTATGAAGATAATACACCTTACGCTTCGGATGCGTACGTATAAAACAATGGCAGAATCCAAACTACCAGCCAAATGGGTTTAGTACATTTCATTTCGTTTATGTTTAAATAAGTTTATGTTAAGTTCCGCTTGCTAAATAACTATTTTTTCATGAGACAAACTGAAAGAATCGACCAAAATACCATCAAAATAATAGATTTACGCAAAAAAACTTGGAAGATATTACAAAAAGTCGTATCTTTGCCAAAAGAATCTATAAAAAGAACAGATTATGAGATTATCAGAAGAACGATATATCAGCTTACTTACCGACTTTGGTTTCAAACGTATCTTTGGAACAAAGCCAAATAAAGACTTGCTCATCAACTTTCTGAATTCACTTTTCGATGGAGAGCAAGTCATTAAGGATGTCCGCTACCTCAATAGCGAACACGTTGGTGATGTTTTCGCAGAGCGCAAAGCTATCTTTGACGTATATTGTGAAAATGAGAAAGGAGAAAAGTTCATCGTTGAAATGCAGAACGCTTTTCAGAAATACTTTAAAGACCGTTCTCTCTTCTACTCTACGTTTCCTATCAGAGAGCAAGCTCCAAAAGGACAGGATTGGAATTTCAAGCTAGACCACGTCTACACGGTAGCATTGCTCAATTTTGATTTTAAGGAAGAAGCTTTCGACCAAAAAGAAATCAATCACGATGTTGGCCTGCTAGACAAAAAGACATTCAAGGTCTTTAACGACAAGCTTTCCTTCAAGTATATTGAGATTGCCAAATTCAATAAAAACGAGACAGAGCTAGAAACGCTGTATGACAAATGGCTCTATATACTCAAGAATTTACCCAACCTTAGCAAACGACCGAAAGCTTTAAAAGAGAGAATTTTCACGAAGTTGTTTGAAGAAGCAGAAATCGCTAAATTCAGTCAACAAGAACTACGAGAATACGAGGATAGTCTTAAGGCCTATCGGGACATAAAAAATTCGATCGATACTGCGAAGGAAGAAGGAAGAGAAGAAGGTATTGCCAAAGAAAAGTTGGCAACCGCAAAGCGTCTTCTCGGCATGGGACTCACACAAGAGCAAGTTGCCAAAGGTACAGGCCTTTCAATAGAAGATATAGAGAGACTTGTTTAGACTATAATAATACAGAAAGCCATCCGATAGCTTGGATACTATCGGATGGCTTTCTGTATTATTTCAAACCTCATTATTGAAAGCATGAAAGATGATTATTCCGCATTTTTTGCCTTCTTATGAAGCTTGAACGCCAACGAGAACATCACGTAACGAGGGATGGTATTATACCAAGTTTCGGTTCTGCCCTGAGCATTGACGGTATAAACCTTGTTGGTCAACTGGTGCAACAAGTCGTAAGCTTGAAGCTTGGCTGTAACATTTCCCTTGCAGAAGGTACGGGTCAACATAGCATTCCAAACCAAATCGTCGGTATTCATCTCGTTACTGTTATAACCTTTTCGGGTAAACATGGTGAGGTCTGTCTGAATACCCACTTTCATCCAAGGGATAGTATATTGCAGTTCCGTACCATATTGGAAATCACAGGCTTTGATGTCTTCAAAGATTTCCTGGTTACTACAACTGTACTTTCCCTCATACTTTCCCTTCACCTTCCATAGGAAATCCTTGAGCTGATAGGTCAGGCTTGCGCCTACAGATGGGCTCCAGGTATTCACCTTACTCAGTTCTGCCCCCTTGTTATCGTAGTCGATGTCGAAATCCACGCTGCGCACATAACCCAGTTTTGCATCTGTCGAGAATCGGAAGCGATGCTGCTTGTCTATGGAACGTGAAAAGCCTGCAGCCAATTTAGCATCCCAGTTGCCGTTCACGTTGTCATTCCTATAGGTAAAAGCACCCGTCTTTGTATTATAAGAGGTGCGCGTACCCCATGAGTTCCTCACCAGATTAGCCTCCATATCCACCCATCTGCTCAAGTCTGCAGAATCAGAATTCCAACTCATATAAGCTCCCAGATGATGGCGAATCAGCATCTTAAGGTCTGGATTATTGATACGAACCGCCAGAGGATTAGTATCATCTCCGTATGGCATCAGATCGGCAAAGCCAGGCTGTTTCATACTGAGACTATAATCTATCTGCTTAGAATTCTTGCCCCAGTTCGTATAAAAGAACTGAGGCTGGAAAAGTAACTTTCTTCTCTTTGCCACCGTGTCCATATCCAGTCTCATATAGTGATACTGTTCTTGTTGCCACTCTAGAGGCAAGACAATTTGCAAGAAACCTTCATCACCTTGTCTGATTACCTGGATTTCACTTTTACAACCTTTTTTCCACAAGTCTGAACTATAGGTATTGTCTGCATCCTGCGCCTTCATCCATTGATCGGTAGTAGAAGGCAATATGCCTAACTCATCAAATCCACCTTCATCCAAACGATCCAGACGATAGTTGGAATGATGGCGATTCTCATACTGCTGTATGAATGATACAGGGATATTGATACTCCAACCATGAGATAAACTCAGATTATAACCCACTCCAAAGCTATAATCATAGGAATGCTTGTGCTGGTCGCTATAGAGATTACGAACATCCTTAGCACCTTCTACAGCATAATTCATTTTATTGAGCGAATAGGTATCATTTGGCTTATTATGAGAAACGTTTATGCTTGAAGTAAAAAAAATAGCATCACCCCACGAAAAGCGTTTTTTAAGGTCAAGCCTCGTACCCGCATAAAGATAATCAGCCTTAACGAGACCTTGGTTCAAACTTTCATTAATCAGATGGTCACGATAAGTAGAAGTTCCTGCCGAAGATAGGGTCTTGGCATGGTCATAGCTCACATAGGAACTAGTATAGAGCGCAAACTTTTCTGTAAAATGCTGGAAATCATCTTCCAGTCGCCAGCTGAAGTATTTATTCTTTTCCTTGTTAAACCCTTGCTTTGAGATATTGCCATCCTTGGCAAATACCTCTCCCTGACTTTCACTCTCTATCTTCTCTTCGTTCCATTTTACTGTCGTTTGGAAATCGTTGTCGATGTTTTTTTCCTTGTTACCGGAACGGACAGAAAGTCCTATCTCACGATTGGTCTTCACGCCTTGCGAGAAACGAGAAGGAAGCCAATCGCCATTTTTCCTTGGAGCACCATCCTCATTCAGATTGTTGGCATTGGCATAGAGCATCGCATCATGCTTTTCTCCCATCAATAGTCCGAAAGTACGTGCCAACCAACGGTTTTGGGTTCCACCACCAGCTTCCACGGTAGCTAAGGCATTCTGTATATAATCACGTTTCAGGCTCAGATCCATCACATAATCCCTGCCTTCACCTTTACTTATCTGCTCTGCCAAAGTGCGTTTCTTGTTAAACACCTTGATATCCTTCACCGTATAATAAGGCAGGTTTTCGAGCATCACCTGATTATTGCCATTGAAGAGTTTCTTGCCATTCAAGGTAAGAAAATCCACTTTCTTTCCATTCACGAAAATCTCTCCCCCTTCCTTGAGTTCTACACCTGGCAACTGCTTAATGAGAGCATCCAGCATGGAACCTTCAGGCAAGGCAAAGGCTGTCGCATCATATACAATCGTATCGCCACGATGCACCACCTGAATCTTGGTGGCTTTAACAACCACCTCATCCAGCTGCGCCTCGTAGTTTTGATTATCTCTCTTCATCAATATCTTAGGCAAGGCATTCTCATATTTTCTGCCTTTCGGCTCGAAAGTATAGTTGATGAATGTATCGAAATAACCTGGATAAGTTGCTTTGAGGATGTAATCCCGGCGAATCTTCTCCACGGGGAACTTAAAGAAACTATCTTTATTATACACTTCTGCCGACAAGGTATCTACAATAGTAGAATCCTTCAACATCAGAAATACCTTTGCACTCAATGGCATACGAGTGAATGAGTCATAAGTTCCACCAAACAAGGTATAAAGTTTCTTGACTTTTGTTACCTCACGGCTACCAGACTTTTCCTGTGCCAGCACAGAAAAACAAGAAAGCAACAACAAGAGGCTTATCATAAGTTGTTTCATAAACGAAAATATTAAGTTGTTATTATTTAACTCTTATCTCATAAGGGAATCCCGGTACGAAGATGAGTTTCTGTGGTGCAAAAACAGGATTTACGGGTCTGGTGGCAGGAATCTCAGATGGATCCTGCTGCGCCAGGGCTGCAGTAGCCCAAGGCAAGGTTGTCGCTGTGAGCATCAGCGATAAGAAGATTTGTTTCATATCGGTTATGATTTTTGCGTTATTTATATTTCGCCACAAAAGTACAGATAATCTTGCAAAAACACTCGCAATATCGTCTAAATTGATACAAATATCGTATTCTTTCTTCTTTTTGAAGAAAGAATGCTTTCTTTAGTATTCTTAATAGGCTAAAACACATAGCTGATATGATGAGATAAGACCTATCTATCGCCTTAAAGAATCAGATGTATGTGATTGCCGGCATACGCCAGCAAGGTTGTCGGCAATTGCCAGCAAGGTTGCTGGCATATGGCAGCAATGTTGCCGGCATATGGCAGCAACCACACAAATCAAGATGTTCAAGCCAAATAAACGTGGAAGTATGACTGTTAAAGTGATGAGTTATAGGGTATTAAGACAACACATCTTACGCTTCGGATACGTACGTATAAAACAATAGCAGTATCCAAACTACCAGCCAAATGGGTTTAGTACATTTCATTTCGTTTATGTTTAAATAAGTTTATATTAAGTTCCGCTTGCAAAATAACTATTATTTCATGAGACAAACTGAAAGAATCGACCAAAATACCATCAAAATAACAGATTTACGCAAAAAAACTTGGAAGATACCAGAAAATAATGTATCTTTGCAAAGTGATTTTTAAAGATTAACTATATGGCAACACCAATCAGAGTTATTCCTACCCTTCAAGGTGAAGAGGCAAGGAAGTTTATAGAACAGGCAGAATGGGTAGAAGCTCATCCTGGAACAGACAAGAAATTCTCAAGAAATGATGTCATCCGCTTGAGACAGTATTTACGTGAACAAAATTTGGCATGACACAAGACGAGTTATTGGACATGTGTGACTTAGTAGTCATAGATGCCAAAAGACTCGCAGTGTGTGAGTCATTTGAATGTGCTAACAAAGATCTCAATGACTTCTTTGCTAATGATGCCGTGCTTTATGCTAAACGTCTTTTAGGAAAAACTTACCTTTTCTGTCTAAAAGAGAATCCCCAAATTATAGTTGCTGCTTTTACGGTTTCTAATGATAGCATCAGAATGACCAACAGGCTTAATGAAGAAGCAAAAAACCTCTTTTTAAAACAAACTGAGCTTGAAGAAAAAAGACTTCGCAGATTTCCTGCTGTCTTAATAGGTAGATTAGCAACTAGCAAGGATTTTGCCGGGAAAGGTATTGGTACCGCTGTTATGGACTTCATCAAATTGTGGTTTAGAACAGACAATAAAACAGGTTGCCGTTTCATCATTGTAGATGCTTATAACAGCGAAGCAACCATACATTATTATCTTAAAAATGGCTTTAAGTTTCTGTTGGAAGACGAAAGATTAGAGGCTAAATATATGGGAATTGGTGTAGGTCGTCTTCCCTTGAATACCCGATTAATGTATTACGATTTATTATCATTGCCTGATGAGATAGACACTATATAGTTGTATGTCATTATATACAGAACCGCCCGATAGCGACAATGCTACCGGGCGGATTTGTTAAAAGAAGAAACGAGAGTGTTATCAACATAAGCGAAGAAAAAAAGTTCCGTTGCATTCCGCAAAACAAAAGTTTTACGTCAGCAACGGAACCAACTATATTGACTATGCGAATTTCATCTTGATGGTAATGACTGCCTTATGCAGTTTACCACCTTTATTATAAACCATGGTTGGTTTGATGGTATAAGTCTTGCCCTTTTCAGAAGCACCAGGCTTATGACCCACAGTAAGGGCGTAGCCACCGGCATCATATTCGAAGTAAATCTTCGTGCCGTCACCCCAAACACCAGCAGAACCATCTTCTGCAATCCAGAAGCCGATACCATTGGCAGAGTATGCATAAGATACTGAACCGTCTGGGTTTGTCAAGCCTACAGCTACCTTGCCATCAGCAGGACCCGTAAAGCCCTCAGCTTTCACAACGCCAGCCTCCAATGTAGCACTTGCTATCTCAGAAGGCTGCAACTTGAAAGCCTTTGCTATCTTCTCCATGACACCATCATTCAAAAGATTGAAGGTATGCAGAGGATAGCTTTCGCTGCTTGCATCAAGACTTACCTCAAGTGAAGTTTCCACGTCTGTAGGGTCGCCTTCTGGTATCGTCACGTTGCCCAGCAAGTCTGTACCCGAGAACTTCACACGATAAGGCCATTGCTCATCATTGGTCTCATCATCATCCCAGGCATTGCGATTATACTTATCAGGAGCAGCCAGCACACAGAGGTACAAACGCTCGGTATTGGCAGGAACTTCGTAGGCTGCTGTGCCCTTCTTACCTGTATGCATCTCGCCATAATGCGACTTACCATCCTTGGTGATAGCCACAAAACCATAACGATAATTCTGCTGAGTATTGCTCTGGGAATTATACTTGGTCACAGTACTCTTGGCATTACCATCTCCATCTACCACAGTACCAGGATCGCCAGCTGCCAAAGCAGAGCCAGGAGCCAAGCCCTCAAGCGTAGCACTTACCTTTCCTGAAGCAGGAACATTCAGCGGGATGAGATTGAAACCTGTTGTACCTGGGCAGTTAGTATAAGCCACCTGATAGTAGCCATCGTTCTTATACAGTTTGGTAGAATAGTTGATGGCTGCCTCCTTCTTATACTGATGCACAGCCTTGAAATCATAGTCTGCACAATGAGCACTATACACATACAAATCCTTGTAGAGTGCATCAAGACTATTGTTGCAATAGATGCGCATATAAGTCTGGAGAGGATCCTCTGGATATTTGCTCTCTTTCCAGATTCGGGCGTACGACTCGATGCCATGCTTTTCTGTAAACCAATACTGGAACCAGTAGCTTGCATAACGCATAAACTCATGATTGAAGTGGCGATGATGATTCTTGAGCCAAACAGCATAATGAGTTTCCTGGTCGAAACACTCGTTAGGATAATCCTGGAACGACTGCCACTGGGCACATTGTTCCCAATAAGCACAACCGCCAGCACCATTTTCACCAAAGCCATAACGGAAGCCCGCAGGCACAAGTTGAGAACCATCTGCCCTGTCTATTGGCGTAGCCTCACCCGTGAAGAGTTTGTCGGCAGAAACCTGATATTGGAAAGAGTGCCCTATCTCATGACCGATGGTTGAACCAACCGGCTTGCAGGTAGATGGATTTACCCAAAGAGCACCAATCTTGTCATCATAGCCAGAGCCAGTGGCAAGCCAATCAGTCTGATAAAGGAGATAAATCTGCATCTTATGATTATCAAGAACCGATTTTCCCTGTCCGACAGTTGCCATACCGAGTTTCTCAACATTGGTCTTATAGAACTGCTCAGCCTTCTGCAACAAGTCAGCAATATCCACACGCAAAGCCTCCGGTACAGATTCAGCATTAGGATCATCTCCAAATCCAGGCTCCCAGAACACAAAGAAGTGCTCGCTCTGCTTCATTCTCCACCACGACCATCTGGCGTCGCTTCGGAGCATGTAGTCAGGTCCCTTTTCAAATCCTTCATTCCAAGTACCAGGAGTGATATACATACTATAATTACTAATAGCAGAAACATCCATCATCTTTACGGCATTAGGATTAGCCTCTTGATGGATTGTTACAGTAACACTCTTCTCACCACATTTGATAGTAACCTCTGCCTCGCGATAAGTTTCATTATCGTTTTTGCTTAGGAACAAAGGCATTTTAACATCTCCTGCGCCACCCTTAGGCACAGTTATTTTCAACCAAGAGATAGAAGTTGCTGCACGGGTACCTACTTCTGCGACACTAGCCTCCCAAGCAGAATTTGCAGTAAAAGATATGCTTGCCTCTGTCTCATCCCAAGGAATCGTCTTTGTCAATTCACCAGTAGGCGAAGTTATATCACCGATTACCATATCATCATCACTACTACATGATGCTATCATTCCTATCATCAAGACTAGGAATAGATAAACTTTCTGTTTTAAAATGAATTTAAACATAACAAAAGTAATTAGGTTTATGAAAGAGTATTATTGTATTGCCTCTAAAAAACAGAAAAACTGTTTCTGACTAGACATAAGGAAAATGTCTGTCACAGAACACGAATAATCAAAATAT
>JAJWAL010000002.1:0-22327 GCA_021618535.1 Segatella copri
AGGTACTGCGATTTCCCCACTTGGGCAATACCACATGGGGAGTAAAAAGACTACCATACAGGGAGTAAAGAACATACCATACATTTGGTATAAGGCTGCCAAACGTATGGTATGTATGATGGATAAGGATGTGTTTCCTATATATAATAAGGTGTAATTGGTATAGACCAATTAAAATAGTATCTTCATTTTATTGCTAAATAATTATAAAGAAGTTGTTAGTATCAAATAAAAAGAGTATATTTGTACAATATAAAATTAATAAATCATGGCATTACCAATAAATATAGAAAGCCTTCTTAGTGGAAGTGCAGTAGAAAGCAACCAGCTTGAATACAAGGAAGGTTGGAATCCAGATACAATATATCGTAGCATCTGTGCCTTTGCCAATGATTTTGAAGACACTGGTGGTGGGTATATCATTGTTGGTGTAAAGGAAGAACGCGGTCATGCAGTTCGTCCTGTTTTAGGTGTTAATCCTAATTTGATAGAACAGATAGAGAAGGATATGGTTGGTTACAATAATCTTATCCGTCCATACTATCAACCTCGTCTTTTCATTGAAGAGGTTGATGGCAAGACTATTCTTGTAATCAAAGTGACGGCAGGAGAACGCCGTCCATATAAGGTGCCTGATCGTATTACTGCAAAGCAGAAGGATTTCAACTATTATATCCGCTATAATAGTAGTAGCATTGTGCCGAAAGATGAGTATGAACGTGAGCTGATAAATTTGGCTAATCGTACTCCTTTTGACGACCGTGGCAATGATCAGATAAGTCTTAGGGATATTTCGGCTACTTTGTTGAGAGACTTTCTTGTTGAAGTAGGTAGTGATTTGGCAGATCAAGATTTATCGGGTGAAAACTTGAAAATAGTTCTTGACCAAATGGACTTGTTGGAAACTACACCAGAAGGCTTCAAGGTCAAGAATGTTGCTGCGATGATGTTCTGTGAGCATCCTGAGAAATTCTTCAAAATGACCCAGGTTGAAATCGTGATATTCCCTAAGGGGAGATTACAAGATCCTGATAATATGATAGAGGTTGCACCGATAAGGGGTTGTGTGCCTAAGATGATTCGTGATACGATGAATTATCTCAAGACAAATATTATTCAGAAGACAATTCATAAGCCAGAGGATACAGAACGTTCCGTTGTTACATATAATTATCCTTATCAAGCTTTGGAAGAAGCTGTCGTAAACAGCCTTTATCATCGCAGTTATATTGAAAGAGAACCTGTTGAGGTAACTATTGAACCAGATAAGATTAGTATTCTCAATTTTGGAGGACCTAATCACACAATATCTATGCAGGCTATAAAAGAAGCTCGTATGCTTCGTTCTCGTCGATACACAAACCGCCGATTGGGAGAGTTCTTAAAGGAATTGAATTTGACAGAGGGTAGAGCTACGGGGATTCCTACTATTCAGCAGAAGTTGCAGGAAAACGGTTCGCCTCGTGCAATAATTGAGACCGATGAGGAACGTACATATTTCTTAATAGATATACCATGTAATTTAGACTATATCGGTGTGCCTATTGGTAAAGAATGCAAGAAAGAATGCAAGAAAGAATGCAAGAAAGAACTGTCTGAATTACAGATGCTTATCATGGGGGCGTTGTCTGAGAATGCTAAGTTAACAATACCAGAATTAGCAAGAAAGATGGGCATATCTGCAAGAAAGATTTCTCAGGAACTAAAGTCTTTACAGGAAGAATTTCAGGTCTTGAAACGTGAAGGAGGTCGCAAGAATGGTTATTGGGTAGTATTGAATGAATGACGTATAAAACGTATTATAATATACATATATTTCTGTACGATAGCAAGTGCTTTCTAAAGTAACTCGAATGGTTTGGAGTTATTCAGAGCATAACTTGCTATCGTCAGATATTTCGTTCTGTTACGGATAGATCTCGATATGGCTGCTGCCGGAGTTGCCATTCTTGATAATCCTTATCTGGGTGGTGATGCGCTCGCTCATCGTGTCGGTATGACTGATGACGCCCACCTTCTTGCCTTGCGAACTTTGCAGCATGGCGAGGGAGTCGATGACGGTGGCTAGGGTATCGGGGTCGAGGGTTCCGAAGCCTTCATCGATGAACAGATTCTCGAAGGAGATGTTGCGGGAGGACAATGCCGACAGGCCCAAGGCGAGACCGAGACTCACGATAAAGGTTTCGCCACCTGATAGGGAGGTGGTGTCTCGGATATCGTCGGCACGGTCGTGGTCGATGACTCGGATGCCCAGCGAATGCTTTACCTGCTGCAGTTCGTAACGGCTGTTGAACTTTCTGATTTCCTGGTTGGCGTGCGCTATCAGGAAACTGAGCGTATAGCATTGGGCTATCTTGCGCAGCGTCTTTCCGTCTGCTCCGATGGCATCCGTAATGGCTGTCCAGTCGTCCTTTTCCTGTGTTACGAGTTGCAGAGCCTCAGCCTTGTCACCCAACTGCTTCATGGCTTCCTGATGGTTCTGCATCCTGGCGTTGGCAGCAATCAGTTCGTTGCGCTGGCTTCTTTCCTGATACTCCTGCTGAATGGCTAGGAGAGCATCACGGGTTTGGGCAGGCTGATGTTCCAAGTGCTGCTGATGCGCCTTTTCTGCGCTTTGGTAAAGGGCGGTAGTTGAAGCCACGGCTTTCTCCTTTTCGTCCTTTTCCCGTCGGATGGCATTCCAATCTTCGGCAGAGTGAAGCATCTCCCGGATGGTATTTCGGTCGATAAGGCTTGGTTCGATACTTCTTTCCTCGATGCCTTCCTCTTCGGAGTCTTTTCCTTCGATGCTCTTTTCTTCAAGCTGCTTGTTATATTCCTCAATCCAAAGGTCGAGTTCCTTTTCCTTCGTTTGCAGATTCTCTTTCATCGTCTTATTCTGAGACAGCATGGTTTGATGCGAACCTTTACTGTTGGCGAGTTCCGCCTTCAGTTTGTTGATATTCTCGTTCTGAGTATCTGCTGCTTTCGTTGCCTCATCCTTTGCTGCTGTCAGTCTTTGTTCAGCCGCGTCGGGCTCTTCTCCATTCAGAATCTGTTTATATTTCTCCTGCCATTCCTCCATTTCCTTCTTGGCGCTATTCCATGCCTGAAGGGCCTTCCTGTAAGCCTCCTCCTTGCTCTTTTGCTGTGAGATAAGATTGGTGGTAAGTGCTTTCTGCTCAGCCAGTTTTGTGACGCAGGTTGAAGTGTTTTCTTGAGCTTTGTTCAGTATAGTAGAAGCCTTGCTTTCATACGCAGCTTCATCCTTTACAGCCTTGTCCTTGAGTTGGGTCAGCCGTTCTATCTCTTTCTGAATCTTGTTAAAGAGGCTCAGTTTGCTGCTCGCATCTTTCGCCTTGTTTTCATAGATAGGCAAGAGCAATTTCAGTTCTGCCTCAGCCTTCGGAATCTTTGGATACTGGGCGATGAGCGCCTTCCAATCCTCTTCGTAAGTTGCTATTTCTCCCGACAGCTTTTCCTGTTGTTTCTGGAGCGTCTGTACTTCGCCGTCGTTCTGTTTTCTCTCGCCGGAAAGATCCTTCTCCTCTTTCTGCTGCAGTTTCAGCAAATCCTCCTTGACTTTCAGAAGTTGCGAGAGTTCCGTGGTGGCTTCCTCAAACTGCCTGTTGTCGGTATGATAAGGATGGGTCGTGCTGCCACAGAGCGGACAAGGTTTGCCTTCGGTCAGGTTGGCACGATGAATCTCCCATTTCTCACTCACCATGAGGGTATAGGCATTTCTCAGCGTCAGGGACTCTTGGGTCAGCGCCTCGATGGTCAACTTGCCCAGCGCTTCATCTATCTCAGCATTTCTCTTGCCCAAGACCTGGATTCTCTCCTCATTCTTCTGCTTTTCTGCTGTGGCAGCATCGAGATGAGCCACAACCTTGATGGCTTGCTGGACATCCTGCAGTTTCCTGTCGGCTACAGTCTTGCTGTTCTGCAGTTCCTCTATGTTCTGTCCGGCAGTCTTATTTCTTTCCTTCTCCCAAGCCTGTTCTGCGGCTTGAGTCGCTTCTCTGAGAGTTTGTTTCTGCTTGTCAATCTCTTCCTTTGTTGTTTTGAGGGCGAGGTTCGCTTTCTCCGTTTCGGCTTCCCATTTTTGGATGTTTCGGGCGTTTTCCTCCACGTCTTTCTGGGCAGTTTGATTCTCTTTCTTTGCCAACTCCAATGCCTCTTCCTTTTCTTTCAGATTCGGCATAGCCGCTTCCATTTTTGTTTTCAGCGCTCTTGCTTCAGCGATGACCGGCAGCGCCTTTTCGAGCAGTTCCTGTGCCTTGCCGACTGCTTCCTTCAGACTGGCGAAAGTTTTCTCGCTTTCGGCGATGGCAGACTCTTGACTTTTGATGTTTGCTTCCGCTTTCAGAATGTTTTCTTCCTGCTCGTGGATGCTTTGCGTCTGTCGCTCTACTTCCTGCAGCTGGTTGACGGCTGGTTGTACTTCATCGTGCAACTGAAGTCGGAGAATCTGGGTTTGCATCGCTTTAATGGCATCTGCTGCTTGTTCCATATCTGTTTGGCAGATAGTGATTTGCTTGATTTGCTTGTCGTTTTCCTCAAACCATTGCAGGTCTTTCGAGATGGCTTGTAACTGGCTGTCGAGTTCCTTCTCTGCTTTTTCCAACCGGGCGATTTCCTCCTTCAGTTGGGCAAGTTCTTCATCGTTCAGCAGGTTCTGTTTAACGGCTTCCACCGATGCTGCCATCTGGTTGTAGGCATCCGTCGCCTGGTCTTTTGCTTTCTTGATTTCTGTAGCGATGTTCGTATAAGTTTCCTCGCATCCGATGAGTTTTTCCAGGAGTTCGTACCGCTCGTTTTCCTTTGCCGTCAGGAAGTTGGCAAACGAGCCTTGGGCGATGAGTACGGTACGGAGAAACTGGTCGTAGTCGAGTCCGATGATGTTCGGCAGCTCGTTCCAGTCGGCAGCTTCCTCAGTTATCTCTTCGCCGTTTCTCGTGATTTTATAGAGCGCAGTCTTGGCGTTCTCGTAGCGCACTCTCTGGAATCTGACGTGCCATTCTGCGCGGTAGATGCTGCCGTTGTTGGCAAGGAAGGTGAGTTTGCTGTAGCCCTCTTTCTTGCCCCGTGTCAGGATGTTTCGGCTGTCGGTAGGAGCCAGACGGTTACTTTCGCTGGCATCGGCAGCTCCGAAAATCTCGATGCTCTGGTTCTTGTCGCCTTTCTTCCTAGGGTAGCGAGGCGCGCGGTTGTAGAGGGCAAGGCAGATGGCATCGAGTAGGGTAGATTTGCCACTTCCCGTCGGACCTACGATGCTGAAGATGGTACTCTCGCCCAAGGCACCTTCTTCAAAGTTGATGACCTCGCCTCCCTGTTTGTCAAGCGAAGCGAGGTTGAGTATTTCGAGTTGTAGGAATTTCATAATGATGATGTCGTTAATAAATCGGATAACATTTTCTCCTGTCTTTCGTTCATCGGAGCGTTGTGCCTGATGGCGAAGGCTTCTTTCAGCGTGTCGAGCGGAGGACGGTTGATGATGTCTTCGATGCTGGTGATGCGCTGGGAACCCTGGATGGTGGAGAGGTCCAGCTGCAGGATGATGCGCTGGATCTTGCAGAGCACGGCATCCTTTTCGTTGACGAGTCTCTCCAGTTCCTTGATGTCATCGCTCGAGAGTTTCTCCTGTTTCACCTTCAGCATCACGTAGTCGAAATGGTCGCTCAGTTCGCCGTCAGTTCTCTCCGAGAGTTCAGAATTGATGAGCTTCTGCCATTTCTTGAAGGTCAGTTCTTCCTCGTTTTCGGGCAGGATGCGGAGGGAATGCTGAGGCTTGTATTCCAGGAAATCTACTTTTATTTCCTTGTCACATCCGATGGTGATGAGGTCGATGCCGTGGGTGTAGTCTTTTTCGGCAAACGACATCGGGAGAATACTTCCCGTATATCTTGCCCAGTCGGTGTTCCAGATATGTTGCCGTTTGTGGATGTGCCCGCAAGTCATATAGTCGGGATGGTCGTTCCATCCTTCCAGGTCCACTTCCTCCTGCCCGCCGATAATAATCTTCTCGCTCGCATCCTTTTTGGCGATATCCGAACCCTTGGCGTACATGTGTGCCATCATGATGCATTTCCTGTCCGGGTATTTCTTTCGAGCCTCAGCCGTCAGTTCTCTCAGAAAGTCGTTGACTCCCTGCGAGTAACTGGCGTTCTGTACCACATCGCTTCTTAGGAAAGGTACGGCGAGGATGATGACTTCTTCTCCTTCCTCGTTGGCAACGGGGATGATGAGGTCATCGAAGGAATAGATCCAATGTCCGCCGGTCTTATCATCGTCCCCGCTTTCTCCCTGCTGCCAGATTTTCCTTACGTTTCCTCTTATTTCCACATGGTATCGGGTGAGTAGCGGACGTGGAGCCTCCAGTCGGCTGGCGGAATCGTGGTTGCCAGCGGTAATGATGACCTGCATGTTCGGGCACAGTTGGGTAGCATCGGCAAGAAACTCGTAATAAACGGTCTGTGCCGCTGCCGATGGATTTCCGTTATCAAAGATGTCTCCTGCGATGAGGAGAGCATCGGGCTTTTGTTCAGCGATCTGTTCCAGGAGCCATTTCAGGAAATGCTTGTGTTCCGGCAGACGGTCGTTGCCGTGAAACAGGTTGCCCAGGTGCCAGTCGCTGGTTGCTAATATCTTCATACTCATAAGGATGTCTAATCTCAGTCTTTTTCTTTGCCTTTGGCTTACAATCCTTTAGCCTTTGGTTTGCAATCTGACTACAAAGTTAACACAATTATTTGGGATACGCAAGGAAATAGGCTCAAAAAACGAAGAATTATGGCTGGAAAAGTGAAGATATTCAGGAAAAGTCTTGTTTTATATCTGATAAAGTTGTATCTTTGCATGGTAGAAATCTTCGTTCACCGACGTTGAATGTCCGTTCAACGTCGATGAACGGTGGTTCAGCGTCGCTGAATGTAGGTTCAACGTCGGTGAACGGAGATTTCTCCTAGGATTAAATACTTTTCTTCCTAGGTTTGTGACCTTTTCTTCTTAGGTATGATAATTAATACTATCGGATGGAAAGGCTGCTGCAATAAGGAGTGATAAAAATCTTAATAAGAAAGGAAACTGATATGGCTAAGTACAAGTTGCAAGAGTTGAATGATTTGCGTGATGAAGGCAAGCGCAGAGTTTATCCCAAGATAGTGACCAACCGTACACTATCCCGAAAAGAGTTCGTCAAGATGATGCAGAACTACCATCGCGGTATTTCGGAAAGTACCACGGAGGCTGTATTGACTGATGTGGTTGATATGCTGACAGACATGCTCTCCATGGGTTACAACGTGAATCTGGAAGGTTTCGGCACCTTCTCCCTCTCTCTCGCTTTCGAGGATGAGAAGCCTAGGGAAATTCTGAATCCAGATGATAAGATGACGTACCGCAAGGTGGGAGTGAAGGACATCAACTTCAAGGCGTCTCCTGAGTTTATCAAGGATGTGAAGCGAGAAACCGACCATGACCTGGAGCGAGATATGGGTGGCGTAAAGGTTATCCGCAAGCAGCTGTATTCCAAGGAAGAGCGCATCGCCCGAGCCCTGGAGGTGATAGAGAAGAACGGAGTCCTCACCCTAGGCGATTATGCCTCCATCAACAACTTGAGCCGTACTGCCGCCTCAATGGAGCTGAAGGAGCTAACCTGTGATAACTCTTCGCCGATAGATTCACTAGGCCGCGGCAGCCATAAGGTTTGGGTAAAGAGGAAAGAATAAATGCAAATATCTCTCAGAATATTTGTTAGTTTCAATTCTTTTTCGTATTTTTGCGGTGTAATTAAAATGGTAGTGTTATGCTAACAGATAGTCGATATTTTGCGCAAAAAGCAATAGATGCCGCAAATGCATTGTGGGATGAGGGCTTGATAGATGAAGAAACTATTGAGCAATGGAAGCATGAACATATGAGAACGCCTTATTCTGAATAAATGTATCAAACTTAATTGTTTAATCGTGTTATGAATACAACATTACAAAAGAAAAAGTTACAATCAGAGTTAGATAAGGCTATTCTCAATGTAAAGGAGGGGAATGTCAAGAACTTCGATACATTGGAGGATATGATGAACTATCTGGAAGCTTAGACATGAGTATAAAATGCCTGGTTAAGAAGAAAATCATTGAACTTTTGCATGTGGTTCAAGCACGGGCTGAAGGCCCAAAAGCTCCTAGCCCAGGGCAACACCCTGGGTATTAGGGCGTTGTCCCCCTGCGCCCTGTAAGGGCAAAAGCCTTGAATATATGCTGCTTTATAACCAATTTTATTTGGGATTTGCAAGAAACTTTCCGATTTTCTTGCAAATCTCAATTCTTTTTCGTACTTTTGCAGTTGTCTTGCTGTGGATGGCTGGCGATGAGTCGCTGGCTAGGTAAAAGTCCATGGCTTGGCCTATTTTAATAAGAAAGACGTGTACTGACGTTTTCTTCTGAATTATAGGAATCTGGAAAATTCAAATAGACACTCAGAGGAAGATTGTGGTAGACGGCTACGCATCGTGTATATACGCGAGGCATAGGTGTGCCCTTTTCTTTTATAAGAAGAGGGTGCTCCCTATGCTATCTATATATACAAGTTTGGCGTAGGGTCTATTGCTTCTCCTTGGTGTCTAAGGCATTTTCCAGAGCCTCTATAATCAAGGGTTATATAGAAGTAATATGATTCCTACGCTTTTCTTTTTATTATAGCCATTACAAACACGAACAATCTTCTCTGCTTAAGGAATCGGTGGAGTATATTTATAGGGCTAGGAGACACCGATATGGCAAAGAAAATAGATTTGGAAGCTTTGCACCAGCAGATAAATGAACTTCAGATAGATAAAGATTTGAACAGGGGAAAGCTGCACTCTCTTTCGGAGAAATTCACTATATTTGAACATGAAGGAAATATAGAAACTATACCAAGGATAGAGTTAGCCCTGATTATCATCGGGGGGCATCCATATTTATCTTCTTAATAAACCTCTTGTATTTTCTGGAGTGAACTTAACAATAAGCAGACAAATTTAAATAACAATTATAATATTAATTTATGAAAAAATTTACCAATCAATTCAATGGGTCGCATGCCGACCGTATTAACAATGGGGGAGGTAGGTTCCGAAGGATCGCTCTGTTCCCATTGATGTTGCTCATGTTGTTGCTTGTGCCTACCAGTATGGTGGCGCAGACAGATTATGACAACACAGTTACCTTCACAGCCTTAGCAGGTAATCCCCAAGGCTTCACTAATGAGACTTATGCGCAACTCTTTGATGGCAAAAAGACAGAAGACAATTTCTCCAAGTGGTGCTGCAAATTCTCAGGTAGTGCCAATGTCATCTTCGAAGCCAGCAAAGCAGGAGTCCCTGTGGGCTACACCATCACAACGGGTAACGACAACTTCACTAGTAAAGGCCGTAACCCTAAGTCGTGGAAACTCTATGGAAACAATGAAGGCAAAGATGGAGAATGGACGCTCATTCAGGAGGTAAACAACGATACGAAACTTCAGGATGTGAACTGTACTCCTTACGACTTCACCTGCGGGGGAGATAAATCTTACAAATATTTCAAATGGGAAATATCGGCTATTCATAGCGGAGACGTGTTGCAGGTAGGCGAATTTGAACTCAAACTCCAAACTTGTACGCACACAAATGCCGATGGCTCGTCTGCCCTTGGCAATGCAATAAAAACTGTGGAAACTACTTGCACCGAGCATGGCTATACCACATACAAATGCTCTATTTGCCACTCAATAGTAAAAAAATATGAGACTGATGAGCTAAAGAAGCACACACTCACTTACCATGAAGCTAAAGATGGAGTTAAAGAACACTGGCAGTGTGATGTATGCCACAAATACTTCAGCGATGCAGATGCCACTCAAGAGGTTAGTTATGCCAGCCTTTTATATCAAGGTTATGCCGTGTTTGACCAAACCTCTAAAACTCTTACATTCAGCTATGGTGCTAAACCCGAAGGTGCTTATGATTTGAATGAAGGCACTAACTCCCCTGCGTGGTGGACACAACGAGCCAATATCGAAAAGGTAGTCTTTGATGCCTCGTTTGCTAATGCAAGGCCAACGAGTTGTTATAAATGGTTCTGGGCTTTTAATAACTTGGCACAAATTGAAGGTATTGAATATCTTAATACCGAAAAAGTAACCAACATGGACTGGATGTTCTCTGGCTACTCTAATCTTCCCTCGCTCGACCTCTCTAACTTCGATACTCGGAACGTGACAAGTATGAGAGGTATGTTCAATGCCTGTAAAGGTATTGGCTCGCTCGACCTCTCTAACTTCAATACTCAGAACGTGACAGATATGTGCTGTATGTTCTGGGGGTGCTCTGAGCTTACCTCACTCGACCTCACTAACTTCGATACTCAGAATGTAGAAGATATGAGTGCTATGTTCATAGATTGCTCTAATCTTACAACCATCTATGTTGGCGACAAATTTGTCACAACAAACGTAAATAATGGAGCTAATATGTTTGCTGGATGCGAAAAACTCAAAAACTATGACAAAAGCAAGACAAACCACAACTATGCCAACTGCACGACTGGTTACTTTACTCCTGGATGTGGGTATGCCATGTTTGATGGTGTTACTGGAACTCTTACATTCAGCTACAAGGGAGTCAAGCCCGAAGGAGCTTATGAGCTTAATGAGGGGGAAAATTATCCTGGTTGGTATCAACAAGCATCTAAGATAAAGAAGGTAGTCTTCGATGCTTCGTTTGCCAATGCAAGACCAACGAGCTGTAATGTGTGGTTCTTTAATTGCAGTAATCTGACCACAATAGAAGGCATTGAGTATCTTAACACAGCGAAAGTGACGAATATGGAAAGTATGTTCGATTACTGCGAGTCTCTCAAATCTCTCGACCTCACTAAATTCAACACAGAGAAGGTGACGAATATGCAGGGTATGTTCCTGCTCTGCCACGCTCTCACAACCATCTACGCCAGCGATAAGTTTGTTACGGACCAGGTTACTTATGGTAATAATATGTTCTATGGTTGCGAAAAACTCAACGGCTATGACGGTAGCAAGACCAACTACAAATATGCCAACTACAAGGCTGGCTACTTCAGCAAGCTGGTAGGTAAGAATGGCGACGAAAAGATTGGGGCATCAGGAGAAACTCTTACAGCAGCGAGTCTTGCTCTTGGCGATGATAAGGACTTCGTGGCTTACGAACCGTTCTCAGCCAAGGCTGCATCTTATAGCCGTGAAATGAAGGAAGGCACCACATGGGCAACGCTCTGCTTGCCTTTCGAGGTGTCGCTTGCAGATAAGAACTTCCGTGCCTTCAAACTGCTTTCGGCTAACGAGAGCACAAGCACCATTCAGCTCGAAGAGATTACGACAAGCATCGCAGCAGGCACTCCTGTTATCATCAAAATGAACAATGGTGAGACCACTCTCAGCATCTCTGAAGCCAACAAGGAGATTGCGCAAAAGGTAGTATCTGCTGCTGATGGTAGCTATCTGCTCCAGGGTCTCTATACAAAGAAGGTGTTCGACAAGGTTGCTGACAACAACTGCTACATCGTGAAGGGCGACAAACTGATGAACCCTACCAAGTTGTTGGAGAACACAAGCACAATACAGGTGGGCAGCAAGCCTTTCCGTGCTTACATGGTAGACAACACTTCATCATCTGCAGGTGCTAAGATGTTCAGCATCGCCATCGGTGACAACACAACAGCCATTGACAGCCTTAACACCATTGCAGACGATAAGGCTGTATATTATGACCTGCAGGGCAATCGCCTCAGCGCTCCTCAGAAGGGTATCAACATCGTGAAGCGTGGCAGCAAGACAATGAAAGTTATCATCAAATAAAAAGAACTGAGAATTATGAAAAAGAAAGAATATATAAAGCCAGAACTGAATGTCTACCAAATGGAGACTATATCTATCCTCGCGGGCTCTAAAATAGTGAAAGCAAAGGAAGAGGATTATAGCGAAGAGTCGGTTAGTGACTATCGCGATTCAAGTGGCAGCATTTGGGCAGACTAAAAAGCCTCACCCCCAATAATAATGATACCCCATGGCATGAGTGCCATGGGGTATTCTCCTTCATAAGCTCTTTCCTTTATAGTTTTCTTTTGAATTGTCTGATCAAATATCTAGGACTTCTTCTCATATCCCATAAATCTACGAAAATGACGAGGTCGTTGGCTTCATCGTAGCGATAGATAATCTTCCAATTCTCCTTGATGATCGCACTATGGTAAGGGCGGTGGAATCGCTTAAGCAATGGCTCTCTGGGTGAAGAAAGAGGATGAAGCATCAGGCGATGCTTGATGTCTTTATATTCTTTATGGAATCGCTTTACTGTGGTTTTGCCGAATTCAACTAATCCATAGTCGATAACAGTCTTTAATTCCTTTTTGAAATAAAGTGTTAATCTTATGCTAGCCATGGATATTGTGCAATTAGTTCTCTTTCAAAATCTTCAGCATCAATATATTGCCCATTCTCATACTCCGCCTCAATAGCTTCAATCCTAGCCACGGCTTCTTTTTCATTAGCCGGATGCCAGCCAACAGGAATCTTGTTCCAGTCAATATCTTCTTCTGCACATTCATCCTCGGGAAGTGCTATGGCGGCATTTCCGTGATAAGCTGGTGCAGGCTCTGCTGCGAAAGCTGCATCTTTCTGCTCTTCTGGCAATGTATATCTTTTCTCTTTCATAAGCTTGCGTATTTTATCTGCTGCAAATTTACGATTATTATCTGAATCATGCAAGGAAAATGGGAGAAATGTTTTATAAAGTATCTTATAATCAAGGTTTTTGTTCTTTGTTGGGCTTGGGGACGGTTCTGAAAAAAAAGTCACAATATCCGGCAGATGGTGCTGAGTATTGTGACTTAACTTTTTTATTATACAAATAATAATCATTACTAAATAATCATTAAATCTTAGTGGTGTTTCAAATCACACGCAGCCTGCTCATAGTCGATGAGATGATCGATGGTAGGGTGGTCGCCGCAGATTTCGCAGGATGCACGCTTCTTTACCTTGATGTTGCGGAAGTTCATCGTCTTGGCATCAAAGGTGAGCAATCGGTCGGTGAGCAGTTCGCCCACACCGAGGAAGTACTTCAACGCCTCGGCAGCCTGGATGGTTCCGAGCATACCAGCGATGGCACCAAGGACTCCTGCCTGGCTACTGGTAGGAACAGCGCCTGCTGGAGGTGGCTCCTTGAAGAAACAACGGTAACAAGCCGTGCCTGGAAGATGGGTGAAGGTCTGCCCCTGGAATCTCAGGATGCCGCCATGCGAGAATGCCTTGCCCAGTCGCACACAGGCATCATTGATGAGGAACTTCACCGGGAAGTTGTCGGTGCAATCAATGACGAAATCCCATGGCTTGATGATTTCCTCGGCATTGTCTGAGGCGAGGAAGGTATGGTAGGTTGTTACCTCCACATCAGGATTGATGGCAATCATCTTCTCCTTGGCGCTTTCCACCTTAGGGGTGTTCAAGTCCTTGGTCTGGTGGATGACCTGTCGTTGCAGGTTGCTGAGGTCAACCACATCGGCATCCACGATACCGATATGTCCCACGCCAGCCGCAGCGAGGTAGAGGGAAACTGGGGAACCCAATCCTCCGGCACCAATGATGAGCACCTTGGCATTGAGGAGCTTTTCCTGCCCCTCGAGGCCTACATCCTGAAGGAGGATGTGGCGGCTGTATCTTTCTATCTGTTCTTCTGTTAAATCTATCATTTTATAGTACTTTATGTCTTTTTTCTTTAGTAAAAAATTACTTTGTATAGCAGTTTATGCTCATACAGCAGTATAGAAAAAGGTCGCAAACAATTAACAGCTTGCGACCTTTGATATTCTTTATAAGAACCCGAATTATAATCCCGAATCTGGAAGTATAATTCTCTAATTCTTGATTTACTCGATAACTACGAGTGCATCCTCTTCGAGCACAGCCTGACCAGGCTTAACGCAGATAGCAGTAACCTTGCCATCCTTCTCAGCCTCGATGTTGTTCTGCATCTTCATAGCCTCGAGAACGACAACAGTATCACCTGCCTTTACCTCCTGACCAACAGCTACCTCAATGCTGGTGATAGTACCAGGGAGAGGAGCCTTTACAGCATTGGCTGTATTTACGTTGGCAGCTGGAGTAGCCTCAGCATCATCAGATGCAGCAGCTGGCTGACCGAGCACAACCTTCTTCTTCTCTGGCTCAGCCTCCTGTTCCATCTCAACCTTGTAAGCTTCGCCATTCACGTTCACGCTTGCGATGTTACCCTCAACAGCGTCAATCTGAACCTTGTATTCTTTTCCGTCAATTGTATATTTAAACTCTTTCATTTCTATTACATTATGGTTTAGCTGTTAAACTCAAGAACTTGGCGTTCCACATCGTCTGACGTGGCTTGATAGTGATGATGCCAGGCTCCTTGTCGTGTACGTTATTGCCCTGGTACTCATAGAGTGCCATGGCAATCGCAGCATAAATATTCTTATCCATTCGTTTTTACTTTAATTTTGAGTGTTGATTGTTGAGTGTTGAATTAGGCTTGCGCCCTTCTGTTATGTTGAGTCTGTATATAACTCAACATTCTACACTCAACATTCAGCATTTCTATATTACATTGGCATACAGCCATGCTTCTTAGCTGGCAAGCTCTGACGCTTGGTAGCGAGCTGAGCCAAACCACGGCAGATGCGGAAACGGGTGTTACGTGGCTCGATGACATCATCGATGTAACCATACTGAGCTGCCTGATATGGATTAGCAAACTTGTCAGTATACTCCTGCTCCTTCTCAGCCAGGAATGCCTTTACATCCTCGCCAGCTTCCTTCTTAGCCTTAGCTTCCTTACCACAGAGAACGGCAACGGCACCGCTGGCACCCATTACAGCAATCTCTGAAGATGGCCAAGCGAAGTTCAAGTCAGCACGCAACTGCTTGCAACCCATCACGATGTGGCTACCACCATAGCTCTTACGCAATGTGATAGTGATCTTTGGCACGGTAGCCTCTCCGTAAGCGTAGAGCAACTGTGCACCGTGGAGGATGACAGCGTTGTACTCCTGACCTGTACCTGGCAAGAATCCTGGTACGTCAACGAGAGATACGATAGGAATATTGAAGGCATCGCAGAAACGGACGAAGCGGGCTGCCTTGCGGCTAGCGTTTACATCGAGTACACCTGCGTAAGCTGCTGGCTGGTTGGCTACGATACCAACGCTCTGACCATTGAAGCGGGCGAAACCAGTGATGATGTTCTTGGCGAACTTAGGCTGAACCTCGAAGAACTCTCCGTTATCGGTTACAGCACCAATCACCTTATACATATCGTATGCCTGGTTAGGATCGTCTGGGATAATCTCGTTCAGAGTATCGTCCATGCGGTCGATAGGGTCTGTGCACTCTACGCGTGGAGCTTCTTCTGTATTGTTGCTAGGGATGTAAGAGAGCAGGCTCTTGATCATCTCGATAGCCTCTTCCTCTGTCTTGGCAGCGAAGTGGGTAACACCACTCTTGGTTGCGTGAACAGATGCACCACCGAGGTGCTCTGCATCGATGTCCTCACCAGTTACGGTCTTGACAACCTTAGGACCGGTCAGGAACATGTAAGAAGTCTGCTCCTTCATGATGATGAAGTCGGTCAGAGCTGGAGAGTAAACGGCACCACCTGCGCAAGGGCCCATGATAGCAGAAATCTGTGGGATGACACCAGAAGCGAGGATGTTGCGCTCGAAAATCTCACCGTAACCAGCGAGGGCGCAGATACCTTCCTGAATACGAGCACCACCAGAGTCGTTCATGCAGATAACAGGTGCACCCATAGTCATAGCCATATCCATTACCTTGCAGATCTTCTGTGCCATAGTCTCAGAGAGTGAACCACCATTTACGGTGAAGTCCTGAGCATATACGTAAACCAGACGGCCGGCTATAGTAGCGCTACCAGCTACAACACCATCACCGAGGTACTGCTTCTTCTCCATGCCAAAGTTAGTGCAACGATGCAACTTGAACATATCATACTCCTCGAAACTGCCGGCATCTACCAACATTTCGATACGCTCACGAGCGGTATATTTGCCACGTGCATGCTGCTTCTCGATGGCCTTCTCGCCACCGCCAAGACGAGCCTGTTCGCGCTTAGCGATCAGCTCCTTAATCTTTTCTACTTGTTTGCTCATAATTGATTATTATGTATTATTTCTTTATTCTTTATAGAATGGTTTCCTGAATCCATGGAATGAACGGACGAACCGTCATCGCATAATTCGGGCGCAAAGATACGAAAAAAACCGCAGATAGCGAACTATCTACGGTTAAATATTTAGAATAATGTGAAAAATCACTATTATTTGGTCCTAAAATTCCAAAAGAATGCGGGCATTGAGCTGTCTGCCGGTAAGATAATTAGGTACGGCGTATTGCTGACTGGTTACATCTGTCACCCAGTAATAGCTGTTTACGTTGTCTATGCCGAAGAGGTTGAGGCAATCTACCCCCAGCATCACATTCTTCAGGAAGGTCTTCTTCTCCCGGCGGCTGTTGTCGAGCAGCTGATAGCTCATACCGATATCAGCACGGCGATAGGCAGTGGCACGGAAGCTGTTGGTCTCCAGCTCTCTGTGGGGTGCTGCAAAAGGAAGACCATCGGCAAAGGCGAGTTTCAAAGACATGCGCCATTTCTTGCTGCCCGGGAAATAATCGGTGAAGAAGAGGTTTACCGCATAACGCTGGTCGGTAGGCAAAGGGATGCTCTTGCCTCCCAGTTTCATCTTTGTATCCATGAGCGAAAGACTGAGCCAGGAATCGGTACCCGGAACAAATTCTCCGTAGAGTTTGAAGTCGAGTCCTGCTGCATGACCGCTGCATTCGTTCTGTCCGTAATAAACTACCTTCACGTTACTAACCGAATAAGGAACCAGATTGCCCAAAGCCTTGTAATAGGCTTCGGCAGAGAATTTATAGCGTTGGTCTCCTATCTTGAACCTATAGTCGTAGCCGGCGATGAAGTGGATGCTTCGCTGGCTCTTGATTTTCTCGTTCAGCGATGCGATGGTTATGCCGTTCACCGTAGATGTATCTCTCAATTCCTTGAAGAATGGAGCCTGATAATACAGACCTGCCGCAAAACGGAGTGTGGTATTCTCATGGTTGGCTGGTACGATGGCGAGCGACAGACGAGGACTCACGATGGTTTCTCTGTTGAAGTTCCAATGACTCATTCTGATACCATAGTTCAGGGTGTAATGTGTCTGTCCGTTCCCGGTACTGTCGGCTGTTCCTCCCGAAAAACGGTAGGTGTCCTGGATGTAAGCTTCCATGCGGTTGGCATTCAGTTCGTTGCGAGCCTTCAGTGAATAAACCATATAGAGGTCTTTGCCATTGTGAGGAATACTGTATCCTGCAGAATCACGCATCTCATATTCTACAGAATTCTCCTCGATATGTTCACGCTTCAGACTTACTGCGGCTTCCATCTGATGTTTCTTTAGCTTGTGCTTGAGCATCAGTTTGGCACTCATCACGCGAGCCGTGAGATAGTTTCGGGCATGTTCGAAATAGGTACCTACACCCAGGTTTTCTGAAGTCTCGGTTTCGTCAAGCCAGTATTGTCCCTGAATGTCATATTTCTCCTGTTCCTTGGTATAGAAAGCGCTGCCCAGAAGCGAGAGACTTGTGTTGGCGGTAAACTGGCGGGTAATGCCGAGTGTACCGAAGTAGGTGAGGAAACGATCTTTCTCCTGACCGTCAAAATATACTCTGAAGCTCTTTACGTTTTCCATTGTTCCGAACTTCGTTTCTCGGTCTTCCGGTTCGAAGTTGTAGTGATTATCAGAGATGTAGCCTATGAAGTCGAGTTTCCAGCGTTTGTTGGGCTGGTAACTCAGATAGGTCTGATAGTCAAGATAGTTTGGCTTGTATTCGCCTTTGGTTTCCATCGAACCGAGCAGGTAAGAGGTAGTTTTGTAGCGCACGCTGTTGAGCCATGAAAGTTTCTGGGTTCCCAGACCGATGTATGCGTCAGCACCCAGCAGACTGGCGGCCAGACTTCCTTCAACCACCGGCTTCTTGCTTTTTGCTTTCAGGGTCTTGTAGGTGATGTCGAGAGCCGAACTCATCTTGTCTCCGTATTTTGCAGCATATCCTCCGGTTGAGAAACCGATTTTATCTACCATATAAGGGTTGATGACGGAGAGCCCTTCCTGCTGTCCGCTGCGAACCAGGAATGGGCGGAATACTTCTACGTTGTTGATGTATACGGAGTTCTCATCGAAGGCACCGCCACGCACATTGTATTGTGAAGAGAGTTCGTTATGGGTACTTACGCCAGCCTGTTGCTGAACCAGACTTTCCACCCCATTTCCGTTGGCAGATGGCGTCATCTTCATGTCCTTAGTCTTCAGTTCCTGTATCTGGTCCGACTGTATTTTCTCTCCCTTGATATTCACCTCATCGAGGGTGGTGGATGCTTCGCGAAGTACCACCTGCAGGGTTTGTTTTCCTCGCGGTCTTCTCAGCACTTTTGTTTTTGTCTTGAAACCGATATATGAGAATTTGACTACCACGCTGTCTGCAGAATGCAGTTTGAGGCTATAGTCTCCCTTGAGCGAAGTAACGGCTGTCTTTCCCTGGCTAGCCACCGAAACGATGGCAAACTCCAGTGGCTGGTTGTTCTCGTCTACCACTTTGCCGTGAAGGGTAAACTCCTGCGCCATCATCTTTATGGTTGCGATGAGGCATATTGTGAGTATCAATAATCTATTTTTCATACTTTTATTAACGAGAAAAACTGAAAAATATTGTAGATGGTTGCAAGTTTTGATGAATGTCACTGGTTGTAATGCATTTGCGTCAGCCCGATTTGGCAGTCATGACGAGACCATATCTACATCAACCTTTATGATTGATGCTGCAAAGATACATTCTTTTCTGTTTCATAGCTATGCGATTTGTGACAATTGTGTGGATTCGGGAAATAAAGTTGGCGAAAATTATATTTTTATGCCTTATCTTGAAATTCGAAGAAATATTTCCGAAGAATAGAAAATTATCTCCGAAGGATAAAATAATATCTCCGATAAATAGGAAAATATCTCCGAAGGATAAAATGATATCTCCGAAAGAGAATTGTCTCCTGATTATATATCCCGGCACAGATTGCTGCAGATGATTTTCTGTTGCATGCAGAACAGGATTTTGGATGTGATTTTTGGGAGGTGAAGGTGAAGGGTGTATTTTTAATCTTTATATTATATTCTTTATTTTAGGGTTTTTCCGATTTTTGACCCTAGGGTCTTTTTTTCGGTTTTTACCCTAACCCTTCACGCGTATATATAAAAAAGAGTTTTCAAACCTTCACCCTTCACCTTTTTGGCGATTCTTTTGATGATCAGAGAGTTACGGGTGAAGGGTGGTGAAGGCACTTTCTTGTTTTGTATTAAACACTTTTTTGCATTTGGACATTTTATGGAGAGTTTGGTTGGGAACGTAGAAATATGAACTTGCTTAGGAAAAGAGAAAGGGGATCATGAAAAAGCCCGATAAAAAGAGACTTTTATCGGGCTGGGATTGTTATGATTATTTACTTGTTGAATGCATAGAACAAACCATCATTCATAGCCATGCGAACCTGGTATAAACCATTGGCATCTGCTGGGACGTTGATCTTCTCGCCACTTGGCAAGCAAGCCTGGATGCTGCCATCCTCGTTGAAGCTGAAAAGCTCACGGATATCGCCATCCTTGCTGTATGACCAACTCTTGTGCTTCTTGTCGAACACAAAGTATGATTTCTCACCATCTGGGTCGGTAATCTCGTAGCCATTCTTCAATGTCTTGATGGCATACATGCGACCATCCTTACCCATTACGTCCTTAGTAGTTCCTACCTGACCAATCACCTTGTCGCCTGTCCAGAACTCGATAGAGTTGATAACGAGAAGGTCTGCAAATGAACATACTGCGTAAGCTGGAGAGATAAGCACGAAGATAATCTCGTTTACAAACTTGTTGTCTGTTGCTCTCTTGTTCCAGTCAAGTACGGAATTTGTCAGGCCAAATGAGCCGATGCAAGAATTGAATGTCAAGGCGCCCAGCAGGACTGCGATGACAGGTTTAGTTAAATTTTTCTTCATAGTCATTAATTAATTTATATGTTGAGTATCTTTTACTTAGCAGACTCAAACTCGCGCAAGAAACGAGTATCGTTCTCAGAGAAGAGACGAAGGTCGCTCACGCGATATTTCAAGTTGGTGATACGCTCAACACCCATACCGAAGGCATAACCGGTATAGACATTGCTGTCGATGCCGCAAGCCTCAAGGTCATGAGGGTCAACCATACCGCAACCTAAAATCTCAACCCATCCGGTATGCTTGCAGAAGTTGCAACCCTTACCGCCACAGATGTTGCAGGAGATATCCATCTCTGCGCTAGGCTCTGTGAATGGGAAGTAGCTAGGACGGAGACGAATCTTGGTATCTGCACCAAACATCTCACGGGCAAAGGTAAGGAGCACCTGCTTGAGGTCGGTGAAACTTACGTTCTTATCTACATAGAGACCTTCTACCTGATGGAAGAAACAGTGAGCGCGGGCGCTGATAGCCTCGTTACGGTAAACGCGGCCTGGGCAGAGCACACGGATAGGTGGCTCATGAGTTTCCATATAGTGAGCCTCGTCGCCAGAAGTATGGCTGCGGAGGAGCACATTCTTGGTAACGTCGTCGCTGTTGGTCTTCTCTATAAAGAAGGTGTCCTGCATATCGCGGGCTGGGTGGTCGGCAGCAAAGTTGAGCATCGTAAATACGTGCTTGTCGTCATCTACCTCAGGACCCTGGAAAAGGGTAAAGCCCATGCGAGCGAAAATGTCGATAATCTGATTCTTCACTACGGTGAGTGGGTGGCGGGTACCGAGCGCTACAGGGTAGGCGGTACGGGTCAAGTCGATATCATCGCTTGATGCCTCGGCTTCTTCCATCTGCTCCTTCAGTCCGTTGATCTTATCAAGGGCTGCGTTCTTCAATTCGTTGATTTTTACACCAACCTCTTTCTTCTGGTCGGCTGGCACTGTGCGGAAGTCGGCCATGAGGGCGTTAATCTCGCCCTTCTTGCTCAGATACTTGATTCGAAGCTGCTCTACTTCTTCTGCGTTTTGGGCAGTCAAAGTGCTCACTTCTTTCAAGAGTTCGTCTATTTTTTCTAATAACATATCTATATTTTTATCTTTTTTGACTGCAAAGATAACATTTTTTGCTTAAAAGATGAAATAATTCAAAAGAAAGTTGTACTTTTGCATGGAAAATTTGAGAAATTTAATAGGTTTATGAAAAAACTCTGTTTATTAACGGTGTTGATGGCGGTGCTTACCATCGTTTGTTTCACGTCTGTGGGATGCACAGACAAGAAGCCTGCGCCTGCCATTGATTCGGCTTCATCCGACTCGGTGATTGCCGACACCCAAGCGATGGACTCTACAGAACAGCTGATAGAGGAGACTCCGATGCCAAAGGCGGCTGACGAGCTTTTTGATGATTTCGTGTTTAATTTTGCAGCTAACAGAAAGTTGCAGAAAAGTCGTATTGTCTTCCCGCTGCCGGTATATCACGGTAAGAAACTGACCAAGAAGATAGAAAAAAAACATTGGAAGATGGAGCATTTCTTCATGCGCCAGGATTATTACACGCTGATTTTTGATAATCAGAAACAGATGAAACTGATGAAGGATACTACTATCGATCATGTAGTAATAGAAAAGGTGTTCTATAGTAGAAAGACAGTTCAGCAGTTTGTGTTTAATCGCATCAATGGTCAGTGGATGATGACTAGTATCTGCTACGTGCCTATGTATCAGAATAATAATGCCAGTTTCCTGAAGTTTTACGGACATTTTGCTACTGATACCGCTTTCCAGGCTCGCCACATCCATAATCCGGTGAAGTTTACCGGTCCTGATCCTGATGATGATTTCAGTACGATGACAGGCGATATAGAACCGGAAACATGGCCTGCCTTTGCGCCAGTACTGCCTCACGGCATGATTTACAATATAATCTATGGTCAGAAATATACCGAGAGCAACCAGAAAATCTTCGTGATCCGTGGTATTGCCAATGGTATGGAAACCTCTCTTACTTTCAAAAAGATTGGAGGAAAATGGGAACTGATCAAGCTGAATATGTAGCTTTTTAGTTAGTAGTAATAGTTTTAACCAGATATGAAGGATATTCGTAACTACAGCCTTTTGGCTCACAATACGTTTGGCATCGATGCCAAATGCAGCAGATTTCTGGAGTATGAATCGGTTGAGGAAGCCCGACAGATAGTGGGCTTGCTGA
>JAJWAL010000002.1:22427-50213 GCA_021618535.1 Segatella copri
GCGGTTCAGAATATCGGTGCCTATGGTGTGGAAGCCAAGGATATTATATATAAGGTGGAAGCGGTTGAGATAGCTACGGGTAGAGTAGTGGTGTTTGATAATGCCGACTGTAAGTATAGCTACCGTCAGAGTAAATTTAAGCATGAGTGGAAGGATAAGTATCTGGTGACGCATGTGGTTTACCGTTTGCAAAAGACCTTCTGTCCGGATCTGGATTATGGTAATATCCGTTCTGCGCTCGAGGCTAAGCATATTGCTGAGCCTACAGCCCAGCAGCTTCGTGATGTCATCATAGAAATTAGAGAGGCAAAATTGCCTGATCCTAAGGTGTTGGGTAATGCAGGCAGTTTCTTTATGAATCCTATTGTAGAGAAGGCTAAGTACGAAAAACTGGCTGCTCGTTATCCGGGTATGCCTCATTATACAATCGATGATTCTCATGAAAAGATTCCGGCTGGCTGGATGATTGATCAGTGTGGATGGAAGGGAAAGAGTCTGGGACGGGCCGGTGTGCATGATAAGCAGGCACTGGTGCTAGTGAATCGTGGCGGTGCTACTGGTGAGGAAATCGTAAAACTCTGTGAGACTATCCAGGAGGATGTGAAGCGGAAGTTTGGCATAGAGATTCATCCGGAGGTGAATGTTAAGTGAAGAATTCGTTTGTTTTCAGAAAAATATTTGATAATTAATGAAGGTAACTTTATTAGGTACAGGCACATCGGGCGGTGTTCCTTCGTTGGGATGTAACTGTGACGTGTGCCGGAGTACCGATCCGCATGATAAAAGATTGCGTAGTGCGGCAATGATAGAAACGGAGAATACCCGTATTCTGATAGATGCCGGACCTGATATCCGACAGCAGTTGTTGCGTGTGCCTTTCAGGAAGATAGATGGCGTCCTGGTTACGCATATCCATTACGACCATGTTGGTGGTATTGATGATTTGCGCCCTTTCTGTATCTTTGGTGATATCAATATCTACGGCGATGAAATCGTTACTGCGGGGCTGCCTCATACGATGCCTTACTGCTTTCCGAAGAATGCAGAAAAACTCTATCCGGGAGCTCCTAAACTCAAATTGCATACCATTCATCCGCATGAGCATTATGAGATTGGGGATATTGAGTTTGTTCCTATCCGTGTGATGCACGATAAGATGCCTATTCTCGGCTATCGGTTTGGTAAGTTTGCCTATATTACTGATATGAAATCTATGGGTGATGAAGAATATGCTTATTTGGAAGGTGTGGAAACACTCGTAATTAACGCACTCAGATTTGAGAAAACGCATCACAGCCATCAGCTTGTATCTGATGCTATTGAGGTGTCGCGCAGGATAGGAGCGAAACATACTTATTTTATCCATGTGACTCATCAGATAGGTTTTCACGATGAGGCGAATAAAAGGCTGCCCGAAGGCTTTGAATTTGGCTTCGATGGAATGGAGATATATGTAGAAAATAGATGAACTTTTATTGAAAAAGGTTTAAAAATAGGTTGATAAAAGTTAATTAAAATAAAATGTTGGGTCTTTTGCTAAGAAAAATTTGCGAGTATCATAGATTATTTCTATATTTGCATGTGTGTTTTTCATAGTATTAGATTTAAGGTTAACAAGGTATTGGGGTCGCAGCGGCGACCCTTTTTTGTTTTTATCCCCTTTTGAGTGACTAAAAAATGCCTTTTTCCAAGGCATCTTTCCTTTCCCCAAAACGGTATATGATTCATTTCTTCCGAGGTTTGAATCTCCGGTAAAGTTTCCAAGCCAACAGTGCACCGTCGAATGCTCCTGCTCCCACCTGCAGCAAACTCTGCAGTCGCTTGCTAGGACTCGCATTGCGTGACAGGATTTCAGGTTTTGTGAAAAGCGAGTTCCATAAAGTCTGAATCTTGGCATCATCGGCATCAATTTCCTTGCGTATCGCCTCTTTTTTGAGTCGGATATCGTTTAAGGAATTATATTCTGTGATTTCTGAATGATTTGTCATGTTGCGAAAAGGAGGTTATTTTTCCATCAAGAGGCTGGCCAGAAATCTGACCAATGGTCTCTCGATCCACTTATGGCGGAAAATTACAAATAATATTAATATAAATAGGTATACTGCAGCAACAATGCAGAATCCGAAAGTCAGACTACCTATTAAGTCTGCCAATGCAAAAGCAGCGCCAAAGGATAGGTAAATGAGGGTAAGCGTAAGTAAGCCCAGGAGTACCACCGTCATGGTGATGACTGTAAGCAGGCGTACCACCTTATCCACAACATCGAGCTTCAGAAATTCGCTCTGAAGCCCGATGTAATGTTTAAGCACCTCAATGAGCTGCCCGATAGTTTCTACATTTTTATCGTTAGAGAACATCATGATAGGTGATGATTAAACCTCAGGAGCTGCGTCCTTGATATCGTCAACCAGATCATCAACGTCCTTACGGCTCAACTTGATGTCGTGCTTCTTGCAGAAATCGTCTACTGCACCTGCAATCTTACTACGTGTATCCTCACCCTTCTCAGGAGCGAAAATCAAACCGAGTGCTGTACCAGCGATAGCACCGCCGAGGAAAGCACCAATGTAACCTAATGTTTTCATATGCTATAAATTTTAAACGTTAAACGATTATCTTCTTGTCATTTTCATTTGACAATGCAAATATACTAAATTCTCTTTAAAAAACAAGCCTTTTAGCCTTAATTTTTCATTAAAAATGTTTTAATAGCCTTATTTAACAAACTTTAGGCGGCATATTCTTCGTTTTTCGGGCATTTTTTTGTATTTTCGCAGAGTAAAAAACGCATAACGCGAAATTTATATTGAATGAACAACAATAATAAACAATAAAACGAATAAGAATTATGAAGAAAATTACAGTATTAAGCATGGGAATGTGCGCAGTTTTGGCGCTCGCAAGTTGTGGTACATCTAAGGAAAGTGCATATAAGAAGGCATATGAGAAGGCGCAGCAGCAGGAACAGCAGGCTGCTCAGGCTCCTGTTGCTCAGGAACCAGTTGTAGCTCCTCTCGAGACTCAGGCTCCTTCTGATGAGCAGACAGAGGTTGATAATGCTACTGTTCGTTCTGAGGATGTTTCTCTCATCTCAGGTTCTGGCTTGTCAAGCTATAGCGTAGTAGTTGGTTCTTTCTCTCTCAAGGCTAACGCTGAGGGATTGGCTAGTACATTGAAGAGCGCTGGCTACGATGCTCAGATTGCCCTGAACACAGAGCGTAACATGTATCGCGTGGTAGCTTCTACATTTGCTGATAAGGCTGCTGCTGTCAAGAGCCGCAATCAGCTTCGCGCTGGTAAGTATCCTGATGCTTGGTTACTCCTTAAGAAGTAATCTGATATTATATAAGGATAAGATATCCGTAGATTAATGCGAATTTTATCAATAGATTACGGTAAAAAACGTACCGGACTGGCTGTGACCGACCCATTGCAGATTATTGCCAATGGGTTGGCCACAGTTTCTACACATGAACTTTTCACTTATATCGAAACTTATATTCAGAAAGAACAGGTGGAGCGCATTGTTATCGGAAAACCGATGCAACCTAACGGGCAGCCAAGTGAAAACCTGGCAAGAGTAGAAAACTTCTACAACCGTTGGCGAAAGGCTCATCCTGAAATTCCAATTGAATATTATGACGAGAGATTTACATCAGTCCTGGCACATAGAGCCATGATAGATGGAGGTGTAAAGAAGAAAGTGAGAAAAGAAAATAAAGGATTGGTAGACGAGATAAGTGCTACCATCATATTACAGGATTATTTGCAATCAAGAAGATAATGATTTTACCGATTTATATTTATGGTCAGCCAGTGCTGAGAAAAGTGGCTGAAGATATTACACCTGATTATCCAGATCTCAAGGTGTTGATTAATAATATGTATGAAACCCTTGATTCCAGCAACGGCATCGGACTGGCTGCACCTCAGATTGGCTTGCCTATCCGCCTCGTTGTTATCGACCTGGATGTGCTCAGCGAGGATTTCCCTGAGTATAAAGGATTCCGTCATGCTTTCATCAATGCCCATATCCTAGAGCGCGATGAGGAAAATACCGACTCTTCTGAAGAGGGATGTCTTTCTATTCCTGGTATCAATGAGAAGGTGGTTCGTCCTACACGCATCCATGTAAAGTATATGGATGAGGATTTTAATGAACATGATGAGTGGATAGGGGGATATCTGGCTCGCGTGATGCAGCATGAATTCGACCATTTGGAGGGTACAATGTTTGTTGACCGTGTGTCTCCTCTTCGCAAGAACATGATAGCAGGAAAGCTCAAGAGTATCATCAAGGGCAATTTCCGTGCTGCCTATCGTACTAAGATACGACGATAGTTCTTCCGAAAATATAGTAAGCTTCATGGTAATCGTGACGATTGGGCTTACTATATTTTTTTATTCTACATTCAATAGGTTTTATTTCAGAGAGTTACGAACAGATGAAGAAGATTCTCTTAGTTCTTTTTATGGTAATGGGCGCCATGTCGACTTCTGCCCAATATCGTGTAGACCGACTTGTTACGGCCGGTCGGAGTGCCTTGTATTATGAGGATTTCGTCCTTTCAATCAAGTATTTTAATCTGGCTATCGGTGCCAAGCCTTATCTGTATGAGCCTTGGTATTACCGCAGTGTGGCAAAATTTAATCTGGATGACTTTACGGGTGCCGAAAGTGATGCCAGTGAGGCGCTGCATCTCAATCCCTATATCAATGATATTTATGACTTGAGAGCCATCTGTCGCATCAGACAAAACAGGTTTGATGATGCGATAGCTGACTATAATGCGGCTATCAGACTGGAACCGCGTAACCGAAACTACTGGTTTAATCGGGCTATCTGCCAGATGGAAAACAAAAAGTATGAGGCGGCACAGCAGGAGTTGGATACCATCGTAGGGAAATGGAAAGACTGGTCGAATGCTTATTCGCTCAAGGCTGAAGTGTATCTGCATCAGAAAGATACCGTGCAGGCTGAGAAATGGCTAGACAAGAGTCTGCAGCTCAATCCGTATGATGGGGATGCCTGGACTACGCGTGCTTATATGGCGCTGGCTAGAAAGGAATGGAAAACGGCTGATGAGGCGCTGACCAAGAGTCTGCATTTCAAACCTAACAATGTGAACAGTTACATCAACCGTGCTTTGGCGCGTATCAATCTGAATAACCTCAGGGGGGCGATGAGCGATTATGACAATGCCCTTGAGCTGGATCCGAACAATTTCCTGGCTCATTATAATAGAGGACTGATGCGTGTACAGTTGGGTGATGATAACCGTGCTATCACCGATTTCGACTTCATTATCAAGATGGAACCCCAGAACTTCATGGCTATCTTCAACCGAGCTCTATTGCATGACAAGACCGGTAATCTGAGAGCAGCCATCAAGGATTATACTATGGTTATCAACCAGTTCCCTAACTTCTGGACCGGTTTGTCTAATCGTGCCAGCTGTTACCGACGTCTGGGTATGACAGCCAAGGCAGAGATGGATGAATTCCGTATCTTCAAGGCGCAGATGAACAAGCATATCGGAATCCAGCCGAGATGGAGCGCAAAGACCAAGAAGGAGATGCGTAAGCGCTCTGAGGTTGACCCGAATAAGTTTGCTTCGCTGGTAGTAGATGACGAACCGAAGTATGAACACCACTATAAGAGCGAGTATCGTGGTAAGGTTCAGAACCGTCAGGTAGAAACCGCCTTCCTGCCGATGTATCAGCTCTCTTATTTCCCTAACAGTCAGAATGTAAGTGGAGTTCAGGCTTATGACAAGGAGGTTGATGCGCTCAATCAGCATACCAAGGCAGACAAGGTTTATATCGTTTGCAGTAAGGAGCAGCTCGATGAGAATGGTTCTATGAAGATATTCTCAATGATTGATAAACTTTCGGCAGAGTTGAGTGTGGCGAGCGATAATGAAACCAGAAAACGTCTCCTGATGCGCAGGGCCATCGCTCATAGTGTACTTCGTGATTTTGAGGCTGCCATCAGTGATTTCACCTATTATATCTCGCTCGATGACAAGAACTCTTTGGCTTACTGGCAGCGTGCTGTCTGCCAGGCTGAGATGGATGAATTTAACAAGGCTGAGGGCAAGGGTGTTCTGAACATCCATTCTGCTGAGGCTGATTTCAGTGATGCCATTCGCCAGAACAGCAACAATGCTTACATCTATTATAATAGAGGTAATCTTCATGCAGGCAGAAACGAACTTTCAAAGGCAATAGATGATTATACCATTGCCTTGAGAATTGATAACCGCCTTGCAGAGGCTTATTATAATAGAGGTATAGCACGAGCCAAGAGTGGCAATAAGCAGACTGCCATCCAGGATCTTTCGAAGGCAGGAGAGCTTGGCTTGTATGATGCTTATTCTGTGATTAAGCGCTTGAATAAGTCGAAATAAAAAAAATCCCGCAGAGGTAATCTGCGGGATTTTTTTATTTATTTCTGTATTCCGGTTTTATATTCTCGTTACCTGCTTAACGCCCTTCACGGCGCTCAGTTTCTTGATGAGTGCATCAGTTTTGCCGGCATCATCAATCATCACGGTAACATTGCCTGAGAAGAGACCATCCTTGGAGGAGATGTTGATGCCTCGCATGATGAGTTTGTCTTCCTTGGAAATGATGTTGGTGATGTTGCTCACGATACCGATATCGTCGTTTCCGATGATGCGGAGCGTGATGGCATACTTGGATGTACCCTTGCCGCTCCATTTCGCCTTCACGATGCGGTAACCGAAACGGCGGCGCAGTTCCTTGGCGTTAGGACAATCCATGCGATGTACCTTGATACCCTTGCTGATGGTAACGAATCCGAAGATTGGGTCGCCGTAGATAGGGTGGCAGCAATGAGCCAGTTCGAAATCGATGCCCTTGAGGTGCTCATCGATAACCAGCACGTCATCGCTCTGCTTCATCAGTTCCTCGGTAGGATTCTCAAACTCGAAATTCTCTGCACTTTCTGCAGGCTTGTTGGTATTGGCGAGGTTCAGGTCGTGGTCGCGCTCCTCTATGTATCTCTCGATGATGCTGTTCACGTCGATTTTCTCCTCGGCTACATCCTTATAGAAGTCTGAGTTCTCCTTATATCCCATTTTCTTGATGATGCGCGCCATGATGCTCTCATCAATATCCAGTTTCCTGTTCTTGAATCGGCGCTCCAGAAGTTCCTTGGCATAGAGGCCGTCCTTCTTCTGGGTTTCCTTCAGTGCAAGGCGAATCTTGGCTTTAGCCTTGGATGTCTGCACGATGTTGAGCCATTCGCGGCGTGGCTTCTGGTTGCTCTGTGTGAGGATTTCTACCTGATCTCCCGAATGGAGTTCCTGTCGGAAGGTGACGGCTCTTCCGTTAATCTTTCCGCCCACACAGGTATTGCCGATGCGGGAGTGGATATAGTAGGCAAAGTCGAGTACCGTAGCTCCCTTCTGGAAGTTCAGCAGGTCGCCCTTTGGAGTGAACACGTATACTTCGTCTTCCTTCAGATCGGTGGTAAACTGGTCCATCAGCTGCAGATCATCGTTGCTTTCCAGGGCAGCACGGATATTGGCAAGCCATTCGTCAATACCGCCTTCTCCCTGCTTGATACCCTTGTAGCGCCAGTGGGCAGCGAGTCCGTGCTCTGCAATATCGTCCATGCGCTCGGTTCTGATCTGTACCTCTACCCATTTGTTTTCAGGACCCAGTACAGTGGTATGCAGACTTTCATAACCGTTGCTCTTAGGCACGCTGAGCCAGTCGCGCATACGCTTTGGGTTTGGCTGATACATGTCGGTGATGAGGGCAAAGGTCTGCCAGCACTGCATATACTCTTTCTCTCTTGGCGCATCGAGGATAATACGGATGGCAAAGAGGTCGTATACACCCTCGAAGGCGCACTTCTGCTTCTTCATCTTCTGCCAGATAGAGTGGATACTCTTGGTGCGGCCCTTCATGTGATATTTCAGACCGGCAGCATCGAGCTTCTCCTGGATTGGCTGGATGAAGCGGGCGATATAGGCATCGCGCGAAGCCTTGGTGGCGTTCAGCTTGTCCTTTATCATATAGTAGGCATCGTGCTCTAGATACTTCAGACTGAGGTCTTCCAGTTCGCTCTTCAGTTTGTAGAGTCCCAGTTTGTGGGCGAGTGGGGCATAGAGGTAGCTTGCCTCTTCGCTTACTTCATGCTTTGCCTCTTCCTGTTTGGTATCGCGTATCTGTCGCATCACGTTCACGCGGTCGGCAATCATGATGAGGATGACGCGCATATCCTCAGAGAATGAGATAAGCAGATTTCTGAAGTTCTCGCTCTCGATGATAGGGTTGCGCTTATATAAATCGTGGATGCGAAGCAGACCACTGATAATGTGGGCTACGCTATCTCCGTATTTCTTCTGTATCTCTTCGATGGTCTGATAGCCATCGATGACGCTGGTCTGCATCAGGATGGCGATGATGCCATCTCGTTTCAGACCTATCTCGTTTACTGCGATTTCTGCGGTTTGCAGGGCAGCGAGTATTGGATTCATTCCGAAGACATTGCGCTTAATCTGATGGTTGATGAAGGCATGCTGTATGTCTTCACGCAGATGCTGCTCATCGCCTGGCTTGAATGTGTCGCCCACGGCGGTTCTCAGGCGCTCCAGTATCTGGAGTGTCTGTTCCTTTTCTTCGGATGTGAATTTAAAAGGTGTTTCGTTCATTGTCGTTCCCTCCTGCTGATGATATATTTTTTGAGTTGTTATAACTCGTCTATCCACTTTCTGCCAGATTTGGTGTAGCTCCAAATGGCTAAGCTCATACCAATAACAGCTCCTATACACATTACTAAAGCAAATCCTTCCATAATATAATGTTTTTAATCGTTATACTTCATAACATTGTTCGCAAATAAGGCGAAGCTTATAGCGCTCAATGAGCCTGCAATGATGCAGACATAATTAAATACTCCCATTTCGTCACCGGTAATCATTGGAGATAATCCGCCTATACCGGTTCCGCTGATGAACAAGTTAGATACCCCATAGAGGTAATGTGATAGCCCCGACCTTCTGTCGTGCTCTTTTGATAATTTACTAACCATGTCGCAATATTCCATTTTAAATTTGACAAACAATGGCGATTCGGCGTTAAAAAACGCCTACTTCGTTAAATTTTCAATGCAAAGGTACAAAAAAAAGCGGAAATATTTCTGATTATCAGAAAAAACTATTATCTTTGTAGCACATATAGTGTAAATTTAACATAAATATGGTATTATGAATCAGCAAGATCTAAACCAAATCTCTGCTCGCGGTATCTCCGAGCAGCAGATTGAACACCAGTTGGAACAAATCAAGAATGGCTTCCCATTCCTCAAGCTCGAGGGTGCGGCTGCCATCGGTAAGGGTATCATGGCTCCTACAGCTCAGGAAGTAGAGAACTACGAGAAGGCGTGGAACGACTACAAGGCTGAGGGTCACAAGATTGTGAAGTTTGTACCTGCTTCAGGTGCGGCAAGCCGCATGTTCAAGAACATGTTTGCATTCCTGGATGCTCCATACGATGTTCCTACTACTGACTTCGAAAAACAATTCTTCGAGAATATCAAGAAGTTTGCTTTCCGCAAGGCACTCTGTGATAAGTGCCATGTAAACAACGAGAAGGGTATCATGTGCCTTATCAAGAAGGGTGATTACAAGGCTGTTGTGGCTAATCTCCTCAAGCCAGAGGGATTGAACTACGGACAGTTGCCTAAGGGATTGCTCCAGTTCCACGAGTATGAGGACGAGGTTCGCACCCCAATGGAGGAGCACCTGGTTGAGGCTGCACTCTATGCTAGCAGCAACGGCGAGGCAAATGTTCACTTCACCGTTTCTCACGACCACCTGGAACTCTTCAAGCAGATGGTAGCCGAGAAGGTAGATAAGTATGCACAGCGCTACGGCATCAAGTATAACATCTCTTTCTCTGAGCAGAAGCCTAGCACCGATACCATCGCTGCCAATCCAGACAATACTCCTTTCCGTAACGAGGATGGCTCATTGCTGTTCCGTCCGGGCGGTCATGGTGCACTCATCGAGAACCTCAACGAGATTGATGCTGATGTGGTATTCATCAAGAATATTGACAATGTGGTTCCTGATCGCCTGAAGGCTGAGACTGTTACCTGGAAGCAGGTGATTGCAGGTGTATTGGTTACTCTGCAGAAGCAGGCTTTCGATTATCTGAAGGTTTTGGATTCTGGTCAGTACAACCATGAGAAGCTGGAGGAGATTATCCGCTTCGTTCAGCGCGACCTCTGCTGCCGTAAGGCTGATATCAAGGAGCTGGAGGATGCCGAACTGGTTATCTATCTGCGTAAGAAGTTGAACCGTCCTATGCGTGTCTGCGGTGTCGTTAAGAACGTAGGCGAGCCTGGTGGTGGTCCATTCCTTACTTATAACCAGGATGGTACCGTAAGTCTTCAGATTTTGGAGAGCTCTCAGATTGACAAGAATAACGAGGAGTATATGAAGATGTTTACCGAGGGTACTCACTTCAATCCAGTAGATCTCGTCTGCGCTACCAAGGATTACCAGGGCAATGCCTTCGATCTTCCTAAGTTTGTTGATCCATCTACCGGTTTCATCTCCAGCAAGAGTAAGAATGGTAAGGATTTGAAGGCACTCGAGTTGCCAGGTCTCTGGAATGGTGCGATGAGTGACTGGAATACAGTATTCGTAGAGGTTCCTCTCGGTACATTCAACCCAGTGAAGACCGTGAACGATCTGCTCCGCGATCAGCATCAGGCTGTAGAGGGCGGCATCAAGCACGAGCATCATCACGGAGAGGGTGGTTGCTGTGGTAAGCACTAATATCCGATTCCGTATATCTCGATGGTAAGATATAAACACAATAAAGGCTCAGTTCCCGATTTTATTCGAGGATTGAGCCTTTATCATTGAGGTAATAATGTGTCTGCTAAAAATTATAAGATGTTCTGAATCAAATAAAATAGCCTCTTGTCTCAAGTCTGCTAAAGGAAAAAACTATCTGATACAAAGGATAGGAATCCTTAGCAGGAAGTTCTTAGTTGTACCAAATTTCTCCGCCTAATACTGTTGGATACTCTTCAGCTGTTGTTCTTTCTACAGGAGCCGCAATTTCTACGAACTCACCATACTCCTTTACCTTGTTAATGTTCATAATTTGTAGGGTTTGTTGATTTATTAATTTATATTACGGATTGGTATCTATTAAGGATACTGATCTTTTACTTTTTTTCTACGCTGCAAAGTTACACAAAAAAATGATATGCAACAAGTTTTTTGGCTAAAAATCTGTCGATATTTAACCTTCTTTAAAAGTTTTCTGCATATTTCCTGCAATACTATTCTGTTTTAGTAGAATATTTTTGTTTGTATTCGCTAAATACCTCATAATGAGCGGGTAAATGACAGTCTTCTAATTGTAGTTTAATCGTATACACTATCAGGAGACTGTCATTTACTTCATTGCTTCATTATATGGATGAAAATTTCACCTTATATTATAAAGAGATTTCGCCCGCCAGGGATTCAGTCAGTTTTTCTCTTACCTTTTTATTGTCTGCATATCTTCCCTGCAGATACATCATCTTGGTGACCATAGCCTCTACCGTAGAATCGTATCCGCTTATCACATGAGCAGCTTTCAACTGGAAGCCGGCTCCGTAGCGTTCCATCTCTACACTGCCCGTAAGACATTGGCTGATATTTACGATGTTTACTCCGCGATGGGCAGCCTGATCCAGAAGACGTATGATCCATGGCGTGTGAGGAGCATTGCCTGAACCGAAAGTACGCATCACGATGCCGCGGAGGTCTGGTGATTCCATCACGTGGCGCACAATGTTATCCTGGATACCCGGGAAGAGACTGAACACGATGACGTTCGGATCGAGCTTCAGATGTGGAACCATTGGCTTTCTGTAATCCGGCGTAAGAATGTGATGGTCGTGATATTGAAAATTGATTCCTACATCGCAGAGGTGAGGGTAGTTGAATGATTCGAAAGCGTGAAAACCCTCGGCATTGATCTTGATGGCACGGTTACCGCGAATCAGCTTGCCGTTGAAAAAGATGCATACCTCGGGCACCATCGGGCGTCCTTCAGCATTCTTGGCAGAAGCAATCTCGATGGCTGTCATCAGATTCTCCTTGCCGTCGGTTCGCAATTCACCGATAGGCAGCTGGCTACCCGTCAATATTACAGGCTTGGTCAGATTCTCAAGCATGAAGGACAAGGCAGATGAAGTGTAAGCCATTGTATCGGTGCCATGAAGGATTACGAATCCGTCATAGTCGTTGTAGTTGTTGGATATCATGCTTACGATTTCTGCCCAGCGCATTGGATCCATGTCGCTGGAATCGATAGGTGGGTCGAATTTTCGCACATCGATTTCTGCCTGAATGAGCTTGAATTCGGGCATGGAAGAAACGAGGTGATTGAAATCAAGAGGTTCCAGTACACCTGTCATCGGGTCCTTTCCCATACCGATGGTACCACCGGTATAGATGATGAGAATCTTTGGTTTTGCCATTTTCTATGTTTCTTTACATTTTGTCACGTTATCGGATGCAAAGATAATGAAAATATTTGTTTCTCCAAAACTTATTGGCTAAAAATGTATCTGGATTTTACAAAGTGTTACGAAATATTGGTAGAAAAGCAGATGAAAACTTCAATATGTCAGCATTTCCGGTCTTAAAAGCCCTTAATATAAAAGAGGTATTAGCAAAGTTTAGCAAAATAAATGCATTTTTATTCGCTTGTTACAAAAAGAAATCGTACTTTTGCAGGCGATTTAATAAAAATACTAAGTTGTTATGGTAAAAATCACATTCCCAGACGGATCTGTTCGTGAGTATGAACAGGGCGTAACTGGCTTACAAATCGCCGAGAGCATCTCACCGGCTCTCGCTCGCAACGTTGTATCTTGCGGTGTTAATGGTGAGACAGTAGAGTTGAACCGTCCTATCAATGAGGATGCAAATGTAGAACTCTACAAGTTTGAGGATGAGCAGGGTAAGCACACATTCTGGCATACATCTGCCCACTTGTTGGCTGAGGCTCTTCAGGAGCTTTACCCAGGCATCCAGTTCGGTTTCGGTCCAGCCGTAGAGAGTGGTTTCTTCTACGACGTGATGCCAGCCGAGGGTCAGGTGATCTCAGAGAATGATTTCGCCAAGATTGAGGCTAAGATGATGGAACTTGCCAAGAAGAACGAACCTGTGGTTCGCAAGGAGGTGGCTAAGGCTGATGCTCTCGCTGAGTTCAAGGCTGACGGTCAGACTTACAAGTGCGAGCATATTGAGCAGGACTTGGAGGATGGTACCATCACCACATATACCCAGGGCAATTTCACCGATCTTTGCCGTGGTCCTCACTTGATGAACACTGGTCTTATCAAGGCTGTGAAGATTACAAGTGTGGCTGGTGCTTTCTGGCGCGGTGATGCCAAGCGCGAGCAGATGACCCGTATCTACGGTATCAGCTTCCCTAAGAAGAAGATGCTCGACGAGTACTTGGTAATTCTCGAAGAGGCTAAGAAGCGTGACCACCGTAAGATTGGTAAGGAAATGGAACTCTTCATGTTCTCAGAGCGTGTAGGTAAGGGTCTTCCTATCTGGTTGCCAAAGGGTACTCAGCTCCGCCTCCGCTTGCAGGAGTTGCTCCGTTCACTCCTGAAGCCTTACAACTATCAGGAGGTTATCTGTCCAGGTATCGGTGGCAAGAGTCTCTATGTTACATCTGGTCACTATGCTCACTATGGCAAGGATGCATTCCAGCCTATCCAGACTCCTGAGGAGGATGAGGAGTATATGCTCAAGCCAATGAACTGTCCTCACCACTGCGAGGTCTACGCTCGTAAGCCTCGTTCTTACAAGGATCTTCCTTTGCGTATCGCTGAGTTCGGTACCGTATTCCGCTATGAGAAGAGCGGTGAGCTCCACGGCTTGACTCGTGTTCGTACCTTTACTCAGGATGATGCACATATCTTCGTTCGTTCAGATCAGGTGAAGTCTGAGTTCGAGAATGTAATCGATGTAATCTTGAAGGTATTCAAGATCTTCGGTTTCGAGAACTACGAGGCACAGATTTCTCTCCGCGATCCTAAGGATACAGAGAAGTATATCGGTTCTGATGAGATTTGGGAAGAGAGCGAGAATGCTATCCGCGAGGCTTGCAAGGAGAAGGGTCTTGAGACTCGTGAGGAGATTGGCGAGGCTGCCTTCTATGGTCCTAAGCTCGACTTCATGGTAAAGGATGCCATTGGTCGTCGTTGGCAGTTGGGTACCATCCAGGTGGACTACAACTTGCCAGAGCGTTTCAAGCTGGAGTATACTGCCGAGGATAACTCAAAGAAGACTCCTGTGATGATTCACCGTGCACCATTCGGTTCACTGGAGCGATTCACAGCCGTTCTCATCGAGCATACCGCCGGTCACTTCCCATTGTGGTTGACTCCAGATCAGGTTGCAATTCTTCCTATCTCTGAGAAGTTCAACGATTATGCCCAGAAGGTACGTCAGTATCTTGACAAGCAGGGTGTACGTGCTTTGGTTGATGACCGTAACGAGAAGATTGGCCGCAAGATTCGTGACAACGAGTTGAAGCGTGTTCCTTACATGGTCATCGTTGGTGAGAAGGAGAGTGCCGAGGGCTTGGTATCTATGCGTAAGCAGGGTGGTGGCGAACAGGCTACCATGAGCATGGAAGAGTTCGCTCAGCGCATCAATGCCGAGGTTGCAGAGCAATTGAAGGCCGCTGAAGAGTAAAAATGAGATATAAATCCGCAGGTTTCTTTGGAAATCTGCGGATTTTTTTAAAATAACCCACTGAAAATTTGGTGGTTTCACAAAATAATCGTAACTTTGCAGCCGTTTAATCAAAAAGACAAAAAAGAATATATCGAATAGTTAATGAAAAATGACAAAATGAAAAATCAGTACCGCGTAAACGAACAGATTCGTGCACGCGACGTGAGAGTAGTGAGTGATGGTGGAGCAGAAGTGATGCCAGCACGTAAGGCGTTGGAGTTGGCTCGTCAGCAAGAGCTTGACTTAGTCGAGATATCTCCTAATGCGCAACCACCAGTTTGCCGTATAGTTGACTATTCTAAATTCCTTTACCAGCAGAAGAAGCATGCAAAGGAAATGAAGCAGAAGCAGGTAAAGGTGGAGACCAAGGAAATCCGTTTCGGACCTCAGACCGATGAGCACGACTATCAGTTCAAGCTCAAGCACGCTATGGAGTTCCTCAACGAGGGTAACAAGGTTCGTGCATACGTTTTCTTCCGTGGTCGCTCAATTCTCTTCAAGGAGCAGGGTGAGGTTCTTCTTCTCCGTTTCGCCAATGATTTGGAAGAGTACGGAAAGGTGGAGCAGATGCCAAAGCTTGAAGGTAAGAAGATGTTCCTCTACATGAGTCCTAAGAAGGCTGGTACTGCAAAGAAGAGCCAGCAGAAGATGGACCGTGAGAAGCGAGAGGCTGAAGCTAAGGCTGCTGCAGATGCAGAGCGCGCTGCTAATGCTGAGAAGAATGGCTTGCTCGCCAATGCTAAAGGCGGCGATGCCCTGAAGAAACTCGCAGAAGGAACAGAGGATTAAGAAAAAAAAAGATGCGTAACGCCCTGGTATATGCGTTGCCATCGCTATAATAAATAACAATTTAAAATTAAAAGTAAAAATGCCAAAAGTAAAGACTAATTCCGGCGCAAAGAAGAGATTCCGTTTCACCGGTACAGGTAAGATTAAGCGTCATCACGCTTTTCACAGTCACATCTTGACTAAGAAGACAAAGAAGCAGAAGAGAAATCTCCTTGGTGAGACTCTCGTAGACCGTTCAAACTTGAAGCAGGTTCGCGACTTGCTCTGCCTCCGTTAATTATTAACTTTTTAGTCGAACTTTTAAAGAAAAAAAATTATGCCAAGATCAGTAAATCACGTTGCATCAAAAGCAAAAAGAACAAGAATCTTGAAGCTCACTAAGGGTTACTATGGAGCTCGCAAGAATGTATGGACAGTAGCTAAGAACACTTGGGAGAAGGGTCTTACCTACGCTTATCGCGATCGTCGTAACAAGAAGCGCACATTCCGCGCATTGTGGATCCAGCGTATCAACGCTGCTGCTCGCCTCGATGGTATGAGCTACAGCCAGTTGATGGGTGCTCTTCACAAGGCTGGTATCGAGATTAACCGTAAGGTTCTCGCTGACCTCGCTGTTAACAACCCTGAGGCTTTCAAGGCTATCGTTGCAAAGGTGAAGTAAATCCGATGCTAGGCTCTTTTCTTTCGTGAATTTTTCTCGTAAGAAAGTGTTTAGCCTCTAGATTAAAGAAAACTGAAGATTGCATTGGTTGGAAGTATTTCCGCTGATGCAATCTTTTTTTTTTGTGCCATAAAAATCCAGACGTTCTCGCTTGTAAGAACGTCTGAAGCGCTACCTAATCAGACTTGAGTAGGCGAAGTAATATGGTTGAGCAAGCGAAATGAGACTGCTGGACAAGCAGAACGAGATTACTGAGTAAGCGAAGTGAGACGTTTAGTCTGGTTCAAAGATATAGAATATGAAGTGAAAGGAGATTGGTTCTAAGGTATAAGAAGACTGCTTCTAGAAGATTCCCACTAGGCTCGGCAGAGCTGCTGAGCCTAGTCAGCAGCTCTGCTGACTGCAGTCGGCAGGTCTGCCGAGCCTAGTGACAACATCTTTTAGTTGTACGACCCTACACTTTTTAGTTATACAACCTTACACTCTTTAGTTGTACGACTTTACGCTCTTTAGTTGTACAACTGTTGATTTTTAGTTGTACAGCTATAGAAATAACAATTTTGTTTTACGTATATTTAATATTATTCGTCTGAATTCCAATATATTATAGCATTCTTCTATTTCTTGCTACTAATGTTGGGTAGTAAAAGTATGGTGTATATCAACAAAAAGGGTGCGTCATTATCTTGTGACGCACCCTCATTTATACTTATTTTTACTTAATCAATTCAAGACCCAACTCGAATTTTGTAGTCTTGTTCATGATTTCTGGAAGTTGAACCATAATGCCCTTGAGCATGTTGAATGACTGCAAATCGTTTGCATCCATATCTGTGGTAGGAACCTTCTCGAGCATTGCAACCAAATTTGCAATCATTGGCTGAACAAATGCCTTGTCTACAAAGAAATATGGCTTGGTACCGTTCCAACGGATGTTTACAGGAATCTTGTTATACTGCTGGAGGATACCCTTAATCTGGGCTTTCTCTTCTGCATCATCAATGTCTTTTGTAGCCTTATCTGCATCAATCGTAACATAGATAAGATTGTCATTGGCTACTGTATAGCTGGCATATCCTTCTGCTGTCTTCCACTCAGAAGTTTCTCCCTCATCAGGAAGTTCACTGTAGGTAGCGTTAATCTTACCATCCTTTGTGAAGGTGACGTTCTTCAAAATCTGTGGAAGATATTGGTTAGAAACGTTGTTGATCATTGGAATAATCATCTGGTTTACATCCATCGGCATCTCATAGTCACCCATTTTTATGTTAAGTGTTGTGCCTTCCGGACAATCCCATGTCAGCTTGACCGAACCACTGAGCAGATAGCTGCCGTTGTCCAAGTCTGTTTTCTCAACCTTTTGCAAGTTCCAGGTACCCTCAATCTTCTCATTGCGTACAAATTCTTTCTCATCATTGTCATCATCGCTGCTACAAGCAGTGAAGAAGCCAAGGGTGCAGACCATGGCCATTAAATAAATAAACTTTTTCATTTTTCTTCTCTTTTTTGTGTATTAATAAAAAATTATTGTATTGTTTCTATTTATTTATATAATAATGTACGCGGACATTATATTATCTATTACTTCAGCTGATACGTGATACCTACGCTGCCGTAGATAGGATACATCGTCTGCTCGATGGTCTCGAAATCTTTCTTAAAGATACCATTTAAGCCCCAGCTCAGATCAGCACAGATGCCCCAACGGTTGTTCAAGCGCCAGTCAATTCCGAAATCTACGCCCACCTGCCAGTTGCGCATGTCATCGCTGAAATCGTAATCACCACGCTCGCCTTCGTCATGACCCAACTTTACCTTCTGTCCAGTAGGATCGCCCTTAGGATGACCTTCCTCCTGGCGGCGGAGGTAACCATCGTATGCCCAGCCTTCAAACTTCTTTGATGTTACATAGCTAACATACGGACCCAACTTGAAACGGAGGTTGTTGCAAATGTCGTATGTTGCTTGCAATGGTACTGTGATAAGACTCATGTCTACCTTCGTAACCACGTTGCCTGTAAATATACCTTTCAGCTCATCGCCTCCACGAACTATCCTCATATAATAGTTTTTTACGCCTGCATCAATCTTCATGCCCTTGTTTTCAAAGTGCAGACCTCCAACGAATCCCCATTTGCCTGAAAGTGGGTGATAAGCATCGATACCCAGACTGAAGTTAGGTTGCAGGGTATAGCTGTGCAGTGTACGGATGGTAGCTGGAAGACCGATAGGGGCTGTGCCTCCAATATTATACGCCACGCGAGCCTGATACTGGTAGCCGTGAAGATATTTGTTCCACGAGGTACGCTTGCTTTCTTCTACCTGCTTGTGCTCCTCAGTCTTCTGATTCTCATTTTCTTCTGCCCATGTAGCAGTGCCCCATGTCAGCAGGAGAGCTAATATTGTTATCTTCTTCATTATATAGTTTCCTCCTTAGCTTATTTGCAAATCAACTTGAAACTGTCTATCCAAAGGGTACTACCTACGGCACCCAGGAAGTTAGCTCCATCTGAACTTGATGAACTGACAATAGTGAGACTGTAGCCACCATTCTTCAACTTGATTGGGTCAATGGTTTTCTTATACTTGAAATCTACGCTGAAGTGATGCCATTCACGCGTGTTTCCAATGGCAACTTTTCCGTTGTCATCATGGGTTTCACCTACCAGAGCCAGTGCCACTATCTGTTTGCTGGTCTGTACATTATCTCCGTAGAGCAATACGGCATTCCCCTTTTCATCGATGTTCTCGTAAAGCACAGCATAAATGGTTCCGTAGTCGTGGCGGTCAAGTTCTTTCATATTCTTGTCGGTGAATTTCTCGCCAGGCTGATACTTATACCAGCCTTCTAACTTAGCAGGCTTGGCGTCGAAACTGAATGGATGGCCAAACTTTGTTGCCTTCATTGCATCGAAAAGGGCATCGGTAGCATCAAACTGTCCGATAAAGAGGTTGCCGGCAGCGATAGGCTTGTGTGCCATATCAGCGACCTTGCTGGTGCGCTGGGTGGTGAGCTTCACGCCCTTGTCCTGATAACCGTCTTCTATCATCACGGTAGGATATTCCTCCGGTTTTGCCGATGGGTTGCTGATATTGAATCCCGGGTTTCCGGTAGCCCAGATATCGAGGAAATCACCATTCCAGTTTTCCTGCCAGTTGTAGTATCCCTTGCTGATGTATGCGTTTTCGAAATCGAATTCAAACTCCTTGCTCATGGTGGTCTGTCCCTTCTTGATGTTTACCTGATAGGTGCGGCTCCATTGCTTGTCTTCTGAAGTAACTGTATATGTTACAGGTCCTTTAGAGAAATCCTGAAGGCTTCCACTTTCTGGTGAGATGGTCGCTCCAGGTGTGAGGCGGAATATTGGCGCCTGTTTGGTAAGGGCGGCAAATGGTCTCATCGTGAACTCGATTTTTGTCTGATCACTCTGCACATTGACCAATGTATCAGATGGATTAGTAAACAATAAGTTCAATAAAAACTTGTTGTCTGCATGTATGTATGCCTGCTCGATGTCGCATTCGGCATTGAGTGGTTCTTCCTTAAAGCAGGAGGAGAGGGTAGTGATGCAACTCATTGATAGAGCGGCTACTGTAAATCTTGACTGTTTCATATCTTGAACTTTCTTTTCCTTTTGAAATCTGGAGAATCGCTTCTCTTTCTTTTCTGATAATTCTTGAGAGAATGATTTCTCTAGCTCATATAAATTATTGCTTTATCGGTTGCAAAGATAAACAGAAAACTTGAAACTACCAAATGTTTTTGTGTTTTTCGACATGTTTTGCTAGAAAAATGCCATGAATTAGCGGTTTTAGAACATGAATTAATGGAGTAGAGTTACTGGAGTTGGTAGGTATCACTTGATAGTTTTTTTTTAAAACACATAATAAAAAAGGGGACTGAAATCTCATTACTGAAATTTCAGTCCCCTGAATGTTATTTAGCTAATGAATAGCAAATGCCTGATCTGTTTAAGATTAAGCCTTGCCCTCCATCTGAGCCTTCAACTTAGCGAGTGCATCGATATCACCGAGTGATGTGCTAGCAGCAACGTTGTTGATCATAGCTGTCTCGTTGTTGTTCTTGCGACCGCCGTTTGCACGCTTGTGAGCTGGCTTAGCAACTGGCTCGTTACCCTCCTCGAATGTACGAGAGTGAGAGAGGATGATGCGCTTTGTCTCCTTAACGAACTCGATAACCTTGAAGTCGAGAGTCTCGCCCTTCTTAGCCATTGTGCCGTCCTCCTTAGTGAGGTGCTTAGGAGTAGCGAAACCTTCACCACCCTCAGCGAGAGCTACAACAGCACCCTTGTCCATCAACTCAGTGATAGTACCCTGGTGAACAGAACCTGGAGTGTAGATTGCCTCATACTCATCCCATGGGTTCTTCTCCAACTGCTTGTGGCCGAGGCTCAAGCGACGGTTCTCCTTATCGATTTCGAGAACTACTACGTCGATAGAAGCGCCTACAGAAGTGAACTCAGATGGGTGCTTAACCTTCTTAGTCCAAGAGAGGTCAGAGATGTGGATCAAACCATCAACACCTTCCTCGAGCTCTACGAAGATACCGAAGTTAGTGAAGTTGCGAACCTTAGCTGTGTGCTTGCTGCCAACAGGGAACTTAGTCTCGATAGCCTCCCATGGATCTTCCTTGAGCTGCTTGATACCAAGGCTCATCTTGCGCTCAGCGCGGTCGAGAGTCAGGATAACTGCCTCTACCTCGTCACCTACCTTCATGAAGTCCTGAGCAGAACGCAAGTGCTGGCTCCAAGACATCTCAGATACGTGGATCAAGCCCTCTACACCTGGAGCAATCTCAACGAATGCACCGTAGTCAGCCATAACCACTACCTTACCCTTTACGTGATCACCTACCTTGAGGTTTGGATCAAGTGCATCCCATGGATGTGGAGTGAGCTGCTTCAAACCGAGAGCGATACGCTTCTTCTCCTCATCGAAGTCGAGGATAACAACGTTGATCTTCTGGTCGAGAGATACAACCTCGTGTGGATCGCTTACGCGGCCCCAAGAGAGGTCTGTGATGTGGATCAAACCGTCAACACCGCCGAGGTCAACGAATACACCGTAAGTAGTGATGTTCTTAACGGTACCCTCGAGGATCTGACCCTTCTCGAGTTTGCCGATGATCTCCTTACGCTGCTGCTCGAGCTCCTGCTCGATGAGAGCCTTGTGAGATACAACGACATTGCGGAACTCCTGGTTGATCTTTACAACCTTGAACTCCATTGTCTTGCCTACGAATACGTCGTAGTCGCGTATAGGGTGAACGTCAATCTGGCTTCCTGGCAAGAAAGCTTCGATACCGAAAACGTCAACGATCATACCGCCCTTAGTGCGGCACTTGATGTAACCCTGGATAACTTCCTCGTTCTCGAGAGCTGCATTAACACGCTCCCAAGACTTGCTGAGGCGAGCCTTCTTGTGAGAGAGTACCAACTGGCCCTTTACGTCCTCCTGGTTCTCTACATAAACCTCAACCTTGTCGCCTACCTTGAGGTCTGGGTTGTAACGGAATTCAGAAGCAGGGATAATACCATCGCTCTTGTAACCGATGTTTACGATAACCTCTTTCTTGTCTACAGAGATTACTGTACCCTCTACAACCTGGTGTTCTGTTACCTTGTTAAGAGTTTCGTCATAGGCCTTCTCGAGGTCTGTTTTGCTGACGTTTGCGCTTGTGCCATTCTCAAACTCATCCCAATTGAAGTCGTCCAATGGCTTTACGTTCTTTAAATCTGACATAAAAAATAATTAAAAAATTAAAATTAATAAAGTTTGACTTTATGTGAATTGTATAAATCGGGCGCAAAATTACTCATTTTCTTTGAGTTACAGGCATTTACTCTTGATTTTCTTCTTTTCGTTAGTAATATTTAACTAAAATCACTGTTTTTGGTGGATTTCTTCGGGGAAATACATTATATATATGAGCTCAACCTTTCAATATTCTGATAACTTCCTCCTCGATATTTCTTCCTGTGATGTTCTTCTCTGTTATCCGTGTTTTCATCTAATTCTATGATAAAAATGAAGAGGGATGAAAAATAATGGCGAAAGAAAAAAACGGACGAAATTTTCATTTGTATGAAAAATGAGTTAAATTCATTAAAAAAAAATACCGAAATGTTGGCGATTACAAAATAATTGTTACCTTTGCGTTCAAAATGTAATGAATATAATAGAATAAATGATATGACACTAGTCATCCTTGCCATACTGATACTGGCATATATTCTCATTGCAACCGAGAATATTACCAAGGTGAACCGTGCTGCCGTAGCCATCTTTGCTGGAACGGTAGGATGGGTCCTCTATATCTGTTTCGGTATGGACTTCGTGACCAGTGAACACTCTTCTGATTATTCGCGCTATCTGAATCTCGGAATGTGGAACGAGATAGAATCCACCAGTACAACGGTGAAGTATTTTATTGCTCGTAACATCTTCCTTCCTTATGTGGGTAGAGCAGCAGAAATCGTACTCTTTCTGCTTGCTACTATGACGATAGTTGAAATTCTCAATAACAATGGTTGCTTCGATTTCATACGCCAGTTGTTACGTACCCGAAGCGCCAAGAAAATGCTATGGATTCTCGCTGCCGTAACCTTTGTTATTTCGGCAAATCTCGATAATCTTACTACAACAGTGATGATGCTTACGATGATGCATGGGGTAATTCCAAACCGTCGTCAGCGCATGGTGTATGGAGGTGCCATTCTTCTTTCTGCCAACTGTGGTGGAGCTCTTACCGTTATCGGAAATCCGGAAGGACTGGTGATGTGGAATATGGGTGCTGTAACGGCTACTCATTATTTCCTGTCGCTTCTGCTGCCATGTTTTGCAGCCTGGCTCATTCCGTTGTTGATGATGCAGCGCATGCTGCCTGAAAGAGTAGAGACAGAATGGATTGCTATGCCATACCGCGGGGATGATACCCGTCTCAATGTATGGCAGCGCTTGCTGATGCTCTTTGTGGGCATCGGTGGATTGTGGTTTATCCCTACCTTCCATAATATTACGAAATTAAGTCCTTTCCTCGGTGCGCTCTGCGTATTGGGTGTACTCTGGATTGTGAACGAGATATTCAACCGTAAACTCATGAATATGGATGCGATGGCTGACCGTCGTACTCCAAGAGTGTTCCAATACGGAGTCGTCCAGATGATTCTTTTCGTGATGGGTATCATGCTTGCCATCGGAGTGGTGAAGGAGACTGGTGCTTTTGACGATTTTGCCGCTCTTCTCAACTCTGTCGGTATGGATGATAAGCATCCTGGTGTGTTACTGCATGGTGTCTTGGCAGGTATAGTCAGTACTGTACTTGACAACTTTGCTACAGCCATGAATTTCTTCTCCCTTCATGATTTGGCAAGTGTGAATGATCCTTCATTCAGCATGCTTACTGATTATCATACCAATGGTATCTACTGGCAGATGATTGCATATTGCGTAATGGCTGGTGGTAACGTTCTTGGTATCGGTACAATCAGCGGTCTTGCCCTGATGAAGATGGAACGTATGCACATGGGATGGTATTTCCGCAATATTGGCTGGAAAGCTTTGATGGGTGGCGTCATCGGACTTGCTATCCTTTGGCTCTCCCATATCCTGGTGGCTGGTGCCGCAAACCTAATTATTTAAATCGATAAGCCCAAACAAAGCAAGGGGTATACCCTTGGATACCTACTGTATATGTAGGGGTAATGGATGAAAAACATCATCCTGAGAGGATAATAAACTAACATTAAAAAAATATATATAATATAATAAGGTATAGTTATGGCAAAGATTAAGACTATTGGAATTTTAACATCTGGAGGTGATGCTCCAGGTATGAATGCTGCTATCCGTGCGGTTACCCGTTCGGCTATCTACAACGGTTTCACTGTGAAAGGTATCTATCGTGGTTACGATGGTCTCATCAATGATGAAATTAAAACCTTTTCTACAGAGAATGTAAGCGGTATCATCGGTACAGGTGGTACGATGCTGAAGACAGCCCGTTCTAAGGAATTCATGACCGAGGAAGGTCGCCAGAAGGCATTTGAAACGATTCAGAAAGAGGAAATAGATGCGCTTGTCGTGATTGGCGGTAACGGTTCGCTGACAGGTGCGATGAATTTCGCACGTGAGTTTGATGTATGCTGCATCGGATTGCCAGGAACAATTGATAATGACCTTTATGGTACAGACAATACAATCGGTTATGATACTACGATGAATACCATCGTAGAATGTGTAGACCGCATCCGTGATACTGCGCAGAGCCACGAGCGTATCTTCTTTATCGAGGTGATGGGCCGTGATGCCGGTTTCCTGGCGCAGAATTCAGCTATCGCCAGTGGAGCAGAGGCAGCTATCATTCCAGAGGATTCTACCGACGTAGACCAGTTGGCTCAATTCATGGAGCGTGGTATCCGTAAGTCTAAGAAGAGTTGTATCGTCATCGTGTCAGAGAGTCCTAAGTGCGGTGCTCTTTATTATGCCGACCGTGTGCGCAAGGAGTTCCCTGAGTTTGATGTACGTGTATCTATCCTGGGTCACTTGCAGCGTGGCGGCCGTCCGTCAGCCCGTGACCGTATTCTTGCGAGCCGTACCGGTTGTGGTGCCATCGAGGCTATCATGCAGGGACAGCGCAATGTGATGATTGGTGTACGCAATAACGAGGTGGTATACGTTCCGCTTTCTGAAGCCATCCGCTCAGATAAGCCATTCGACCGTAAACTCATCAAGGTTTTGGACGAGTTGAGTATCTAATTTATAGAGATTGGAGTAAGAAGAAGGGAGTTTGGACTCCTGACTTCTTGCTTTTGCATAGGAAAATGGTTTAAAGGGAACTAAAAATGGTTTAATAAGGTATAAAAGCCGAATAAAACTTCAAATTAATTTGTGGTTTCCATAAATTGTTGTTACTTTTGCAGCCAAGAATAATATAAATATATATAACATTTAAACTAATAAGCTTATGTCACAAATTAACGGACGTATCTCTCAGATTATCGGTCCTGTTATCGACGTTTACTTCGATACAAAGGGCGAGAATCCAGAGAAGGTGCTTCCTAAAATTTATGAAGCTCTGAAGGTAAGACGTCCAGACGGACGCGAACTTGTCATCGAGGTGCAGCAGCATATCGGTGAGGATACGGTTCGCTGTGTCGCTATGGATAATACTGACGGTTTGCAGCGCGGCTTGGAGGTTATCCCTACAGGTAACCCAATCCAGATGCCAGCCGGAGAGCAGATCAAGGGCCGTATGATGAATGTCATCGGACAGCCTATTGATGGTATGAATGAATTGGACATGAAGGGTGCTTATCCTATCCACCGTGAGGCTCCGAAGTTTGACGAACTTTCTACTCACAAGGAGATGCTTGCTACCGGTATTAAGGTGATCGACCTGCTTGAGCCTTACATGAAGGGTGGTAAGATTGGTCTTTTCGGTGGTGCCGGTGTAGGTAAGACGGTGCTCATCATGGAGTTGATCAACAACATTGCCAAGGGACACAACGGTTACTCTGTATTCGCTGGTGTAGGTGAGCGTACTCGCGAGGGTAACGACTTGATTCGAGACATGCTCGAGTCTGGCGTTATCAAGTATGGCGAGAAGTTCCGTAAAGCGATGGAAGAAGGTAAGTGGGATCTCTCACTTGTCGATCCTGAGGAACTTGCCAAGAGTCAGGCTACCCTGGTATATGGTCAGATGAATGAGCCACCTGGGGCACGTGCTTCAGTAGCACTCTCTGGTTTGACCGTAGCTGAGGAGTTCCGTGATCACGGAGGTAAGAATGGTGAGGCAGCGGATATCATGTTCTTTATCGATAACATCTTCCGTTTCACCCAGGCTGGTTCTGAGGTATCTGCACTGTTGGGTCGTATGCCATCAGCCGTAGGTTATCAGCCAACGCTGGCTTCTGAGATGGGTGCCATGCAGGAGCGAATCACTTCTACCAAGAATGGTTCCATCACCTCTGTACAGGCCGTTTATGTGCCTGCCGATGACTTGACCGACCCTGCTCCAGCCACCACCTTTACTCACTTGGATGCTACCACCGAGCTTTCCCGTAAGATTGCATCTCTCGGTATCTATCCTGCCGTAGACCCGCTGGGTTCTACCTCTCGTATCCTCGACCCGCTGATTGTGGGCAAGGCGCACTACGATTGTGCACAGCGAGTAAAGCAGTTGTTGCAGCGTTATAACGAGTTGCAGGATATCATCGCCATCCTCGGTATGGATGAGCTCTCTGATGAGGATAAGTTGACCGTGAACCGTGCACGCCGTGTACAGCGTTTCCTGAGCCAGCCATTCACCGTAGCAGAGCAGTTTACCGGTTTGAAGGGTGTGATGGTTCCTATCGAAGAGACTATCAAGGGCTTCAACGCCATCCTCGACGGTGAGGTAGATGACCTGCCAGAGCAGGCATTCCTCAACGTAGGTACTATTGAGGATGCCAAGGAGAAGGCTAAGCAGTTGCTCGCAGCAGCACAGGCGTAATCTTTAAATCCACGGCTTATGTTACAGCTAAAGATAGTATCTCCTGAGAAAGTAGTCTTCCAGGGTGAGGTAGAGAGCGTACTGGTTCCGGGAACCCTCGGCTCGTTCGAGATTCTCAAGGATCACGCGCCTATCATCTCTTCGCTCGAAGTGGGCAAGGTGGAATACACCACCAGTGAAGGCAAGCAGGTAATGAACATCAAGGGCGGATTCGTGGAATGTAAGAAAAACGAAGTAAGCCTTTGTGTAGAAGTTTAGATAAGTGATTAATTTTTAGTGATTAATTATTAGATAATGGAAAAAGACGAAAAGTTGCGCTTGCAGACTATCAGACAGGCGAGTATCAGGTATAAGCAGATTTCTTTGTGGCTTACAGCAGCAGTGGCTCTTGCCGTGCTCTTTGCCTGCAGATTATCTGCTCAATGTGATGATATGATAGCCCAGGTTGTTAACCCGCTGGTAGTGAGTGCGATATTCTCACTCGTTGCAAGTACTGCTTATGGTGAAGCATGGAAGGCTGTTGCAAAGTCATCGCCAGCCAATCTCGCCAAGTTCTACATGGCGGCGCTGGTCATCAAGATGGTAGCCGGTACATTGGTGTTCCTCATCTATGTGCTGGTATGCGACAAGCAGAACATTCTGGGCTTTACCGTCATCTTCGCCCTTTTCTATGTCGTACTTCTCGTGTTCGACTGCATCTACTTCGCTCGGGTAGAGAAAAAGAACCGTCTTTCATAAGCGGTTCTGAAACAAATAATTAATAAACAAAAGTAAGAATTAAAGAATATGAAACATCTCAAGCAATTCCTCTTGATGGCGATGCTGCTCTTCACGCTGGCACCTCTGCAGGTATCGGCTAAGGAGAACATCGATGTGAAAGAGATATTGTGGGGTCATATCAAGGATTCTTATGAATGGCATATCACCAAGGTGGGAGATCATCCCGTAGTGATTCATCTGCCAATCATCGTTAACACCACTTCGGGCTGGCACGTGTTCTGCAGCAGCGAATTCTC
>JAJWAL010000002.1:50313-77169 GCA_021618535.1 Segatella copri
AACATCATGGGTATCGTACCATTCCCTCCAGGTGGTGGTAACCTGACGGGTAATATCGCCTGCACCGCATTCTTCGGTGTAACGACATTCCTCATCACCAACTTTACCGGTACCAAAGAATACTGGAAGGAAATCTTCTGGCCAGAGGTACCAACCTGGTTGAAGGTCCCTGTGCCACTGATGCCATTCATCGAGCTTTTCGGTATCTTCACGAAACCGTTGGCTCTGATTATCCGACTCTTCGCCAATATGATGGCTGGTCACGCAATCGCACTTTCGTTTGCGGCTATCATTTTCATTATGTTCAACATCAGTGAGAATGCTATCGCCAACTATGTGGCAGGTACGGGTATGACAATAGTAAGTGTTGCGATGAGCGCCTTTATGATGCTCCTCGAAGTATTGGTAAGCTACATTCAGGCATTGGTATTCACCATGCTGAGTGCAGTATTCATCTCGCTGGCTCATGTAAAGTCTCATGAGGCTGAGCCAGAGGTAGTGAAGTAGTATAGATTACGGATCTAATTTCATTCAGATAATAAACAAAGAAAATATAAACAACTTAAATTATTAAGATTATGTTATCACTTTTATTAGCAGCAGAGATTGCAAAGTTGGGTGCCGCAGTAGGTGCAGGTTTGGCCGCTATTGGCGCAGGTATTGGTATCGGTCGCATTGGTGGCCAGGCTATGGACGCTATGGCTCGTCAGCCAGAGAAGATGGGCGACCTCCGTTCTTCTATGATTATCGCAGCTGCGTTGGTTGAGGGTGTTGCGTTCTTCGCTGTCATCATCGCCATCCTGGCAATCGTTATGTAATCATCTCATCTGTCACTATCATCTGCCCCGATTAAAGGAAGTCTCAGGCATCAGCCTGATGTCTTTCCGGGGCATGATAGAGATGATTCTAGAGTTAGTTAAAATAAAACGTTTAAGTAAAACTTTAACCAGTATATATGGATTTATTAATTCCTGATAGCGGTTTGCTCTTCTGGATGACGCTGGTCTTCATCATCGTCTTCATCATTCTTTGGAAGGCTGGATTCCCAGCCATCATTAAGATGGTGAACGGACGCAAGGCTTTCATCGATGAAAGTCTGAAGAAGGCTCACGAAGCCAACGAGAAGCTTGCCAATATCCAAAAAGAAGGTGAATCCATCTTGCAGGAAGCTCGCGAGAAGCAGGCTGCCCTCCTCAAGGAGGCTGCCGAAACCCGCGATGCCATTGTAGAGAAAGCACAGGATAAAGCACGCGAAGAAGGCGCACGTCTCCTCTCTGATGCCAAGAAGCAGATTGAGACCGAGAAGCAGAACGCCATTCGTGAAATCCGAGGCCAGGTAGCCGAACTCTCTGTTCAGATTGCAGAGAAGGTGCTCAAGGCTAAGCTCTCTGATGACAAGGCACAGATGGATATGATAAATCGACTGCTGGACGAGGTTTCTTCTGACAACAAATAGTAAAGCTTATGGATATAGGTGTAATATCGGTGCGTTATGCCCGTGCCCTCATCAAGGCTGCACTCGGCATGAAGCTCGAAGATCAGGTCTACCAGGAGATGCAGACGCTCTTTAAGAGCTACATCGACGTGCCTGAACTGAGATTTACGATAGACAACCCTATGCTTTCCAAAGACAAGAAAGAGGCACTTCTCATCACAGCCCTGGGCAAAGAGCCTACGGAACTGAGCAAGAAGTTTATCGCTCTCGTCTTGAAAGAGGATAGGGAGAGCACCCTGCAATTCATGGCTGCTTCGTATATCACTCTTTACAGGAAACAGAAGAACATCATCCGCGGTAAGCTGATCACCGCCACTGCCGTTGACGCCTCTACTGAGGATAAGATGCGCAAGATGGTGGAGCAGAGAACGAAAGGTACTGTGGAGTTCAAGACCGAGGTGAACCCTGAACTGATTGGTGGTTTCATCCTTGAGTATGATACTTACAGAATGGATGCGAGCGTAAAGACTAAGCTCAACAACATTCTGACACAGCTCAAAAAGTAAAAATAATTAAAGTAAATAACAAAATGTCAGATAAAATTAAACCAAGTGAGGTGTCTGAGGTTCTTCAGCAGCAGCTCCAGGAGGTTAATGGCTCTCAGCAGTTTGACGAGGTGGGTACCGTGCTTACCGTCAGCGATGGCGTGGCTCGTATCTATGGTCTGCGTAATGCCGAGGCTAATGAACTTCTTGAGTTTGAGAACGGAACCATGGCTATCGTCATGAACTTGGAGGAAGACAATGTAGGTTGTGTCCTCTTAGGTCCTACAGCTGGCATCAAGGAGGGACAGAGCGTGAAGCGTACACACCGTATCGCTTCTATCCGCGTAAACGACAACTTCCTGGGACGTGTCGTAAACCCTCTGGGTCAGGCTATTGATGGTCTGGGTGACATCGACCTCACCGATTCTTTTGAGATGCCTTTGGATCGTAAGGCACCTGGTGTAATCTATCGTCAGCCAGTAAAGGAACCTCTTCAGACTGGTTTGAAGGCGGTAGACTCTATGATTCCTATCGGTCGTGGACAGCGTGAGTTGATCATCGGTGACCGTCAGACCGGTAAGACTGCCATCGCAGTGGATACCATCATCAACCAGAAGAGTTTCTATGAGGCTGGCAAGCCAGTATATTGTATCTATGTAGCTATCGGTCAGAAAGCATCTACCGTTGCAGCATTGGTACAGAACCTCAAGGAGCATGGCGCCCTGCCATATACCATCATCGTAAGTGCTACCGCTGCCGATCCTGCAGCCATGCAGTATTACGCACCATTTGCCGGTGCAGCTATCGGTGAGTACTTCCGCGACCGCGGTTACTCAGCTCTCGTAGTATACGATGACTTGAGTAAGCAGGCTGTGGCTTACCGTGAGGTATCTCTGATCCTCCGCCGTCCATCCGGACGTGAGGCTTACCCTGGTGATGTGTTCTATCTCCACTCTCGTCTGTTGGAGCGTGCCGCTCGTATCAACGACCAGCAGGAGGTAGCCGAGCAGATGAACGACCTTCCAGAGTGCATGAAGGGTCACGTAAAGGGTGGTGGTTCTTTGACAGCCCTTCCTATCATCGAAACACAGGCAGGTGACGTATCAGCATACATCCCAACCAACGTGATTTCCATCACCGACGGTCAGATCTTCCTTGAGACCGACCTCTTCAACCAGGGTTTCCGTCCAGCTATCAACGTAGGTATCTCCGTATCCCGTGTAGGTGGTTCTGCCCAGATCAAGAGTATGAAGAAGGTGGCTGGTACACTGAAGATTGATATGGCTCAGTATCGTGAGCTGGAGGCCTTCTCTAAGTTCTCTAGCGATATGGATGCCGTAACAGCGATGACTCTGGACCGTGGCCGTAAGAACGACCAGTTGCTTGTTCAGCCTCAGTACCGCCCAATGCCGGTAGGCGAGCAGGTAGCTATTCTCTATTGTGGTGTTCACGGATTGATGCACGACGTGCCAATGGATAAGGTTCGCGACTGTCAGGATTTGTTCCTCGATGCTATGCGCAGCCAGCACGCTGATGTGATTGAGACTTTGGGCGATGGTAAACTCACCGACGATGCCATTAAGGCAGTCGAGGAGACCATGGCTAATGTTGCAGGACAATATAAAGCGTAATAGCCTATGCCGTCATTAAAAGAGATTAAAACTCGCATAGCCAGCGTTAACAGTACCCGTAAGATTACGAGTGCGATGAAGATGGTGGCTTCCAGTAAGTTGCATCATGCTCAGGTAGCTATCCAGAATATGCTGCCTTATGGAAATATGCTGGAACATATCCTCAAGAGTTTCCTGGTAAGTACTCCGAATGTCGACCATCCGTTGCAGTTGGAGCACAAGGAGACCAAGCGTGTAGCTCTTGTGGTATACAGTTCTAACAGCAGCTTGTGTGGTGGATTCAATTCCAACGTTATCAAGATGATGATGCATGCGGTGGACGAGTATAAGGCTCAAGGCATTGACGACATCACGGTATATCCTATCGGACGAAAAGTGGCAGAGAAGGTACAGAAACTGGGTTTGAAGATTGGCGGTAACTTTAATGATCTTGCCGATCATCCTCATGCCAGCGCCTGTGCAGATATCGCCCATTCACTTGCCAAGCAGTATGCTGCTGGTGAGCTCGATAAGGTGGAGATGATTTATCATCACTTTAAGAGTGCCGGTTCACAGATTCTGACCCGCAAGACTTTCTTGCCTATTGACCTCAGCACTGAGGCGATAGGAGTGGACAACGATCGTGACCTTACCTCTAATGTGGCTACGGCAAAGGCTCAGGAATATCTGCGCCAAAAGCAGGCTGAAGCTGACGAACGCCAGAGTTCTGAGGCAAAACCTCTGAATGATGACTTCATTGTAGAGCCAGACTTGGAGACTGTCTTGGGAGTCTTGATTCCTAAGCAGCTTCGTCTGATGATTTATACAGCGTTGCTGGATAGCCAGGCGAGTGAGCATGCTGCTAGAATGGTGGCCATGCAGACCGCTACGGATAATGCCGATGAACTCTTGCGCGAACTCAACTTGCAGTACAACAAGAGTCGTCAACAGGCCATTACCAATGAATTGCTTGATATTGTGGGAGGTAGCGTAAACAATTAATTTACGCATCTCTTCAATCTATAAAATTAAATCGGGATGTTTGCAGTTCTGAACTTGCAGACATCCCGATTTTTTTATCTCCCTTAGTTACGTGTGCTATCTCCCTTAGTTACGTGTGCTATCTCCCTTAGTTACGGATTTATCTCTGAGAGTTATGAAAATATCTCCGAAGGTTATGAAATTATCTTTCGGAGATATTCTCCTGTTATAGTCCTGTATATTTCCTGATAGCCTTGATGAAGGTATCGCCATATTTATTGAGCTTGAATTCTCCGATACCACTGATCAGGCTCATGGCATTCTTGGTGGTAGGTTTCATTCTTGCGAGTTCATGAAGGCTCTTGTCACTGAGTACGATATATGGAGGATAACCCTGTTCGTCGGCAAGGTTCTTGCGTATCTTTCTGAGGTGTTCAAAGAGCCCTTTGTCTTCCACGCTTTTCGAGTCTTCCTGGAAGATGACACGTTCGGCATGCACCTCAGGAATGAGATTTCCCGGCTGGGCGATGGCGCCCTTCCTGTTGCGTACCGTTCTCTTTGGGCGGGTGGCTTTATCATCTTCTTCGATATAAGCCAGCGAAACATGATGTTCTCCCTTCAGTACCTTCCAGCCTAAATCGGTAACCTTCATGTAGTTGTGGTTGTTGTAGGCAATCTCGAAGAATCCCATCTGCAGCATCTGCAGCAGATAAGCATTCCAGTCCTTAGATGTTGTATCCCTGCCCACACCGAAGGTTTTCATCTCGTTGTATTTGTTTTTCACAACTGCAGAAGAATGCATGCCTCTCAGAATCTCGATGCAGGTACCTACTGCAATATGCTCACCCGAACGGACCACGGCACTCAGGGCTTTCTGGGCTCTGATGGTGCCGTCGAAGGTGCGTGGAGGATTCTTGCAGACATCACAGTTGCCGCAGTTGCAGGATGATGTCTCGCCAAAATAATTCAGCAGTATGCGTCGTCGGCATACTCTCGATTCGGCATATTCCTCCATGCGGCGCAGTTTCTCCATGTTCACATCACGCTGTCCGCTTTCTTCACAGAAAGAACGGAGTGTGATGATGTCGGCCATCGAATAGAACAGTACGGTATCTGATGGTGCTCCATCTCTTCCGGCTCTACCTATTTCCTGATAGAAACTCTCGATGCTTTTAGGCATATTATAGTGGATTACCCAGCGCACATTGCTCTTGTCGATGCCCATTCCGAAAGCGATGGTAGCACATACCACCTGAATCTGGTCCATCTTGAACCGCTCCTGTACTGATGCTCTGGTCTGGGCAGTCATTCCGGCGTGATAGGCTGCGGCATTGATACCCAGATCGATAAGTTCCTGTGCCACCATTTCAGTGTACTTGCGGGAGAGACAGTAGATGATGCCTGCTTCTTCCGGATGATTACTGATGAAGCGGGTGATGTATTGGAGCTTTGCCTTTTTGGTGCTCTCCTGTCTTACGGTGAGGGAGAGGTTGGGGCGGTCGAAACTGCTTACGAACGTCTGCCCATTGAGATGAAGCTGGCGTATGATATCTTCCCTTGTTATCTTGTCGGCTGTGGCTGTTAGCGCCATCACCGGGACATTGCGGAAATTCTCGTGCAGCATACCGAGTTGCGAATACTCCGGACGGAAATCGTGTCCCCACTGGCTGATACAGTGGGCCTCGTCAACGGCAAAGAGCGAAATCTTGATGTTGCTGAATAAATAAGGTATCTCGCTGATGAGTTTTTCGGGCGAAACATAAAGGAGTTTCAGTTCTCCCTTCTCGCATCGGCGTCGGATGATAAGTTCATCGGTCGTGTCGTTTCCGCTGTTCAGTGCCTCAGCCGGGATACCGTTTGCCTTGAGCGCCTCCACCTGGTCGTGCATCAGACTGATGAGCGGTGAAATGACCACAGCGGTACCTTCCATTGCTAATGCGGGAACCTGGTAGCACAGGCTCTTTCCACCACCCGTCGGCATGAGAACCAGACAGTCGTGTCCCTGCATTACCTCTTTGATAATCGCTTCCTGGTTGGGGCGGAAGGAATCGTATCCAAAATAGCTTTTTAATATCTCGTTTATCTGCATGATTGCCGTTTTATGTTTTCTGCCTTTACCGGCATGTTTTTGTTTTGATTTTCATGCAAAGGTAATGAATAATCTGCATAAATAAAAGTTTTCTCCAAGAAAAAGTGCATATTTCAAGTAAAAAACTTTGCAAAGAGCGAAAAACAGGAGGAAAAGTTTGGTATGTGGAAAAAATGTATTACTTTTGCATGGTAAAAACAGATAAAAATGGCAAAATGTAATGTAAACACTCAAGAGCGATTTGCCGATATCCAGATGCTCCGTTATGAGCTGAAGGGTTTCGAAAACCTGTCGCTCACACAGAAAATTTATATTTATTGCTTGTCGAAGGCAACCCTCTTGGGACGTGATATCACCTTCGACCAGCAGGGCAAATACAACCTGCGCATCCGTAAAACCCTGGAGGCTGTATACCGTCATTACGAGGGTAATCGCGAAAGCGAAGATTTCAAGGCTTTCGAAGTTTATCTGAAGCGTGTCTGGTTTGCCAGCGGTATCCATCATCACTATGGATGTGAAAAGTTTGTGCCAGGATTTTCAGAGGAATCTTTCTATGAGATGGTTGAGGCGATTGCCGATGAATATCTGCCTCTTTCCAAGGGACAGAGCAAGGAAGACCTGTTGGGCATTCTGGTGCCTGTCATCTTCAATCCGGAAGTCATGCCTAAGCGCGTGAATCAGACGGATGGCGAGGATCTGGTGCAGACTTCAGCCTGCAATTTCTATGAGAATGTTTCTCAGGCAGAAGTAGAACGTTTCTATGCCAGGATGAAGGAAGAGGGTAACGAACAGGCACCTTCGTATGGACTGAACTCTAAACTGACCAAGCGTAATGGTGAACTGGTGGAGCTGAAATGGACAGAAGACGGACTCTATGGCGCAGCTATCAAGGAGATTGTTTCCTGGTTGCTCCGTGCTCAGAAATATGCAGAAAATGAGGAACAGAAACATCTCATCGATCTCCTGGTGAAGTATTACCGTACAGGCGATCTCAAGGATTTCGACCGTTACAGCATTGCCTGGGTGCAGCAGCACGAGGGAATGATTGATTTCATCAACGGATTTATCGAAGTGTATGGCGATCCGCTCGGACTGAAAGGTACTTGGGAAGGCATCGTAGAATATAAGGATCTTGAAGCAACGAAGCGCACCCTGACCATCAGTCAGAATGCCCAGTGGTTTGAAGACCATTCACCTGTAGACCCACGTTTCCGCAAGCCGGAGGTGAAGGGTGTTACAGCCAATGTCATCTGTGCTGCGATGTTGGGTGGCGAGGAATATCCAGCTTCTGCCATCGGCATCAATCTTCCGAATGCCAACTGGATCCGTCAGGAATATGGTTCTAAGAGTGTGACCATCGGTAACCTGACCGAGGCATATAACAAGGCAGCTCAAGGCAATGGTTTCCGCGATGAATTCGTTATCGACGAGGATACCATCAGTCTGATGAATCAGTACGAGGATATTACCGATGATCTGCATACCGACCTGCATGAGTGTCTGGGACATGGTAGCGGACAGCTCTTGCCTGGTACCGACCCTGATGCACTGAAGGCGTATGGCAGTACGATAGAAGAGGCGAGAGCCGATCTTTTCGGACTCTATTATGTAGCCGACCATAAATTGGTAGAACTGGGTCTGACTCCGAATGATGAGGCATACAAGGCTCAGTATTACGGTTATCTGATGAACGGTCTGCTCACCCAGACCATCCGCATCAAGGAAGGCGACAAGATAGAGGAAGCCCACATGCGCAACCGTGCGCTGATAGCCTGGTGGGTGATGGAACATGCCGAGGGTGCTGTGGAACTGGTGAAGATGGATATGAACTATGCTTCTGCCGAGGATGCTTTGAAGGACAGTGAGGGCAATATCATTACGACGAAGACTTATGTGAAGATTAATGATTATGCCAAGCTCCGCCATCTCTTCGGCGAGTTGCTTGCTGAAATTCAGCGCATCAAGAGTGAGGGTGATTTCGAGGCAGCCCGCCTGTTGGTTGAGAAGTATGCCGTGAATATTGATCCGGAATTGCACCGCGAGATACTGGCAAGATACAAGAAACTGAATCTCGCTCCATACAAGGGATTCATCAATCCGAAGATGACACTGGAGATGGATGAAGAAGGCGAAATTACAGACGTGGTATTGGATTACGAGGAGAGCTATGTCGACCAGATGTTGCGCTACTCTGATGAATACGGAACTTTGTAATAAGAGAAACGATGATAGATAATAAGAACGAGGAATTTCCGATAGTAGATGAAATGGGCAACATCCTGGGCGCTGTTACCCGCGGTCATGCCCATGACGGAAGCAAGATATTGCATCCGGTTGTTCATCTGCATGTATTCAACAGCCGGGGGGATCTGTATCTGCAGCATCGTCCAGCCTGGAAGGATATCCAGCCGGATAAATGGGATACAGCCTGCGGCGGTCATGTTGATTTAGGCGAAAGTGTGAATCAGGCTTTGCATCGCGAGGTAAGGGAAGAATTGGGTATCACCGATTTTGAACCGGAATCTCTAGGGCATTATGTCTTTGAGAGTCAGCGGGAAAAGGAACTGGTTTATGTACATCGCTGTGTATATGATGGCGAGGTGAAACCGAGCCAGGAAGAATTGGCCGGTGGCAGATTCTGGACCAAGGATGAAATCAGCGAAAACATCGGCAAGGGTGTTTTCACTCCGAACTTCGAAAACGAATACCAGAAGTATTTCATGTAATGACGAAAATAGCCATAAAAATACGTCCCGACGTAGCATTTGCTGCATCGGGACGTATTTTTTTGTATGTCGGGACGCAGCAAATGCTACGTCGGGACGTATTTTCAGCAGGGTCGTGGTCTGTTTCTGACTGCATCTGCAGAAGCGTTAAATCTCGTAGATACCCTTGAGTGCTCCTCTTGCGATTTGTTCGAAATCTTCACCGAAGTCGCAGAAACGGAGAACCGCATTAGAGGCAGCATGTTTTATTCCCATGTTGTCACCCTGCAATGCAGTAGCAGCCTGATCCAGGAATTCGTTGATGCCACGCTCGTTAGGCTCTTTCCCATTGGCAAAGAGACGGGCAAGGAGCTGGAAACCGGCAATCTCATAGAGCGGCTTGTCACTCGCTATCCACTGGTAGGCGATGACAGGCGCATAATCTACGTGCTGCAAAAGGTTGAAGGCAAGCATCTCTGCCATCTCCTGACTCTGTACCTGTTCCATCCATAAATCTGTGATTTCCGGAAGCATCTTATCGGCAGGCATGATGAGTGTAGCCAGAATCTTGCATTCCCGGATATCTTCCTTCCACAGTTCGATGGCGAGGTCATAGTCTTTACCATATTCCTCAGCCATCTTTTTCAGTTCATAGAATGGTACGCCCCAATTCAGTTTATATCCCAGTCCCTTATCGCGCATAGATTGCGATCCCGGACCGTTCATCAGCAAGCGGAAGCTTCGCTTGATAGTCATCAGTTTCTGATGTGTTTCTTCGTTCATTATATTTAGAGTAAACTATTAACTAAATTAAAGTTTCATTATTTTACAGAACATTCCTTCGAACTGTTCCTCTATATTTGCAGGTTTATGCTTGAAGATACCGAAGATGGCACTTCCGCTACCACTCATCGCAGAATATACGGCACCCAGATTGTACAGCTTCTGTTTGATTTCTGCCAGTTCCGGGTGCATCTTGAAGATAGGTGCCTCAAAATCGTTGACAAGTTCCTCTTTCCAAGTCTCGATAGGCTGGCGTACAATGTCGCGGCAACATTTGGCTGGAGCCTGTGGGGTGATGGCTGCATAAGCCTCTTTGGTGCTGACGGCAATGTCATCGCGCTTCACCACAACCAGATGATAGCCCCGCAGATTATCGCCAGGACCACTTACCGGCATCAGTTCTTCGCCGATGCCTTCTGCATAGCAAGCAGTATCGCCATCCTCGGGGTCAGCAGAAATGAAGTAGGCGCAGTCTGCGCCCAGCTTGGCAGCGTATCTTTCCATCTCCGGATTACCGATGTTGAGGCGGAAACGCTCGTCAAGCAAACGGATCATGAAGGCTGCATCGGCAGAACCGCCACCCAAACCTGCCTGCGAAGGAATACGCTTCACCAGGTGAGCATGGATGCGTGGAATCCTGAAGTCGGCAGCCAGGAGATTATAAGCTTTTACAACGAGATTGTTCTGTTCATCGCAATCCACTGCGTTACCTGTAATCTTCAGATCACAAGGAACATCACTAGGGAATTCATCGCCCATGAGCTTGATTTCAAGTGCATCGGTCAGCGGAATAGGGTAGAACACCGTTTCAAGATTGTGGTATCCATCTTTCCGCTTGCTAACTATATTTAAACCAAGATTGATCTTGGCGCAAGGAAATGTAATCATAACTTTTCAGTTTAAAGGGTTCGTTACTATTTCTTTTTCTTTGCAAAGATACAGAAAAATATCTAACATGGTGCATCTTTTACAGGATTATTTTTATCAGTAGCATTAAAAATATTAAAATAAGCCCTGTTTTGCAATATCTTTTGTATCTTTGCAATTACAAATTATTAATAGATTATGAAAAAAGGAGATAAAGTCAGATTCTTGAGCGAAGTGGGTGGCGGAAAGGTTGCCGGCTTCCAAGGTAAAAATATTGTGCTCGTTGAGGATGAGGATGGTTTTGAGATTCCGATGCCTATCAACGAGGTGGTTGTGGTGGAGCAGGATGAATACTCCATGGGCAAGATGATTTCGGCTAAGATGGATGCGCAGCAGAAGGCTGAGGAACATGCCAATACCGAACTGCATCAGGACAGCCGGAGTATCAAGGCCATCTTGAATGATCACGATGACGTGGATATGGATGTAGAGGAATATGATGCTGCCGACCGTGAGATAACCTTTGTGAAACCGGTTCAGGAACATACGGGTGGCAACAAACTCAGTGCTTATCTCGCCTTTGTACCTATCAATATCAAGGACGTAACCAATACCCGTTTCGAGACCTATATGGTGAATGACAGCAACTACTATCTCCACTATACCTATCTCGTGGCTGAGGGAAATGCATGGACTCTGAAGGCAGAGGGAGAAATAGAACCGAACACCAAACTCTTCATCGAGGAATTCGGTCGTGAGGCTCTGAACGAGATGGAACATATCGCCATCCAGATGATAGCTTACAAGAAGGACAAGCCATTTCTCCTGAAGCCGGCAACAGATGTTCAGTTCCGTCTCGATCCCGTGAAATTCTACAAACTTCATCTTTTCGAGGAGAACGATTTCTTCGAGACTCCAGCCTATCTCTTTACGATTGTAGAGAACGATGAAATAGCCCGTCCGCTGGTTATCGATTCCAAGCGTCTGAAAGAGCAGATGTATAAGGATGAGAAGGTTGTTGCCAACACCAGCAAGAAGAGCAAGAAGGATGATGGTACCCTTGTGATAGATCTTCATGCGGATGAAGTGCTTGAAACAACTGCTGGAATGAATTCTGCAGATATTCTTCATTATCAGATGGATATCTTCAAGAAGACCATGGAGGAATATAAGAAAAAGAAGGGACAGAAAATTATCTTTATTCATGGAAAGGGCGAAGGTGTGTTGCGCCAGACTCTCATTCATGAGTTGAACTATCGCTATAAGAGTTGCACTTATCAGGATGCTTCTTTCCAGGAGTATGGCTATGGTGCTACACAGGTAACAATAAAGTAATTTATTATGAAGTACGGATTTATTAAGGTAGCCAGTGCCATCCCTGCCGTAAAGGTGGGTGATGTCATTTTCAATACCCAGCAGATAGAGGAACAGATAGCGCTGGCTGAGGGAAAGGGTGTAGAGATCATTACATTTCCGGAACTCTCTGTTACGGGCTATTCCTGTCAGGATCTCTTCCGTCAGCAGATGCTTCTCGAATCATCTGAGCAGGCGGTGATGATGTTGCTCGATTTCACACGCAAACTCGATATCATCTCTATCGTGGGTGCGCCGGTGATAGCGGGCGACTTGTTGCTCAATTGTGGTATCGTTATCCAGCATGGACAGATTCTCGGTATTGTACCGAAGACATATCTTCCAAACTACAGCGAGTTTTACGAGAAACGCTGGTTTGCCTCGGCTCAGGACCTGAGAGATTGCGAAGTCCGTTATGCCGGACATAAGGTGAAACTGACGCCTGATGTTCAGATTTTTCAAACTTTCGATGGCGTACAGTTTGGTGTGGAAATCTGCGAAGATGTATGGGCTCCGGCTCCTCCTAGCAACAAACTGGCGCTAGCAGGAGCAGACCTGATTTTCAATCTTTCTGCAAGCGACGAACTCATCGGAAAACATAATTATCTGAAGAGTCTGCTCAGCCAGCAGAGTGCCCGTACCATGACCGGATATATCTACAGTTCCTGCGGATTCGGTGAGAGTACGCAGGATGTGGTTTATGGTGGAAATGCCTTGATTTATGAGAATGGAGTTTTACTTTCACAGAGTGAACGTTTCTCTATTGAACCGCAGATGGTTATCTCGCAGATAGATGTAGAGAAACTCCGGTCTGAGCGTCGTACGAATTCTACTTATGTAAATGCCCAGCGCAATATTAAGTATTCTGTTCTCGGCGGTCAGTTCAATATCCGTAATATCGAAGCCGAACCTACCGAGAATGAACGCGATTTTGTGTTGGAACGTGAGGTGAATCCTCATCCGTTTATTCCTACCAGCAGCGATATGAATGCCTCTTGCGAGGAAATTTTCAATATCCAACTCATGGGACTGGCCAAGCGTATCGTTCATACCCATGCCAAGACCGTAGTAATCGGTATTAGCGGCGGTTTGGATTCTACGCTGGCCTTACTCGTTTGTGTAAAAGCTTTTGATAAACTCAAAATGAACCGAAAGGGTATCGTAGGTGTCACTATGCCGGGATTCGGAACCACAGACAGAACCTACAATAATGCTATCTCGCTGATGCAGAGTCTTGGTATTACCATTAAGGAAATCAGCATCGCCAAGGCTGTAACCCAGCACTTTGAGGACATCGGTCAGGATGCCAGTGTGCATGATGTGACTTACGAGAATTCCCAGGCTCGTGAACGTACCCAGATTCTGATGGATTTAGCCAATAAGATGGGTGGTATGGTTATCGGTACCGGCGACCTTTCAGAGTTGGCATTAGGATGGGCTACCTATAATGGTGACCACATGAGCATGTATGGCGTGAATGCCAGCATTCCTAAGACCCTGATCCGTCATCTCGTAAATCATGTAGCAGAGAGTGGGGTAGACGAACAGAGCCGCATCACTCTTCGTGATATCATCGATACGCCTATCAGTCCAGAGTTGATTCCGGCAGATGAGAATGGAAATATCAAGCAGAAGACAGAAGATTTGGTGGGACCATACGAACTGCATGATTTCTTCCTCTACTATTTCCTGCGTTTCGGTTTCCGTCCTTCCAAGATTTACATGTTGGCAAAGAAGGCATTTATTGATTCCGAACTGGAGCGTGTAAAGATCAGTGATAATGATCCTGACAGCTATGATGAGGAGACTATCAAAAAGTGGCTGAAGACCTTCGTGCGCCGTTTCTTCAATCAGCAGTTCAAGCGCAGCTGTCTGCCAGACGGTCCGAAAGTAGGTAGCGTAAGCCTCAGTCCTCGTGGCGACTGGCGTATGCCTAGTGATGCAGCTTCAGCCATCTGGTTGCAAGAGGCTGAAAACCTCTAAAATTGATTTCGGACAAGCCAAAAGTACAATATTCTTTCTGTTTTCTGGCGCGCCCGTTATATTAATTATATACTCTTAAAGGGGCTGGATTTTGTAAATATTTGGTTTACAGAATCCAGCTTCTTTTTCTTAATATTTGTGAAATCGATTGCACAAAAATATCAGCAGAAAAGTGAAATATCTTGTTGGGCGGCTAGAAATAGTTTGTAATTTTGCGGCAGATAATTCAACTATTCAATTTTAACTTAACAATTTCATTATGAAGAAACTTGCCGCAAAATTATGGGCAGTTTTAATGCTCATGTTGGTCTCTATGCAGACGATGGCTACAGACACGTTTACTAGCAATCGTACTGACTTCCGAGACGAAAGTATCTATTTCATGATCACCACCCGTTTTTACGATGGAGATCCAAGTAACAACGTGCTCTGCTGGGATAACCAGGAAGCGCAGAAGAGTACCAAGGACCCTTGTTGGCGAGGTGACTTCCAGGGTGTGATCGACAAGCTCGACTACATCAAGGCTTTAGGTTTTACAGCCATCTGGATTACACCTGTCGTTCAGAATGCGTCTGGTTATGACTACCACGGCTATCATGCCATGGATTTCTCTAAGGTTGACTGCCGCTATCAGAGCGGTGACGGCAAAAAGAGTGGTGACGTGATGTTCCAGGAACTCATCAACAAGGCTCACGACAAGGGTATCAAGATCATTCTTGACATCGTGCTCAACCACACCGGTAACTTCGGTGAGGAGAAGCTCTGCAAGATGTTCGACCGTGATACTCATCTTCGTAACCAAGCATACATTGATGCTTGTATGATCCCTGATGAGAGCAAGTTGGGCAACGATTACTTGGGCAATGTAAAGATACAGTATCAGCGTCGTCTTGCCCTGATGAAGAATACAGATGGCAATAACCACGATATACACAACTATTGGCACCATACTGCCAACAACTGGAACTGGGACTTCCCAAGCCGTTGGATGGGTCAGATTGCTGGTGACTGTGTGGATCTCAACACAGAGAACGACTACGTGGCTAAGTATCTCGTAGATTGTTATGGACAGTTTATCAAGATGGGTGTCGATGGTTTCCGTATTGATACATCCGGCCACATCTCCCGCTTGACATTCAACAAGGAGTTTATCCCTCAATTTGAAGCACTTGGTAAGCAGTACGAGAACAAGCGCTTGAACAAGGCACCTTTCTTTATGTATGGTGAGGTTTGTACACGTATGAACGATGTAACCTATAGAGGTCAGGCAAACCTCTCTTGCTACTTCTATACCTGGAAGTCGGACGAGGCCTTGCTCAACAAATGGGATGGAAGCAAAAGTTACTGGGATAATCAGGTGATTCCTGAGGGTTCTGAGCCTGTAGGCCCACAACTGCTTTGCTTGGAGGAGACTACTTCTCCAAAGAGCAACAATGCCAAGATGCTCAATGGTGCATGGCACGAGCCAGACTATTCTCAGTCAAGCGGATTCAACGTCATTGACTTCCCTATGCACTACAGCTACAACACTGCCCAACAGGCTTTTAGCTTGGCAAGCGGCGACGAGTGCTATAATGACGCTACTTTCAATGTGGTATATGTAGATAGCCATGACTATAGTCCAGGTCCAAGCGATACCAACCGTTTCGGTGGTACTGATGCTCAGTGGGCTGAGAACCTCTCTCTCTTGTTTACCTTCCGTGGAATCCCATGTCTCTATTATGGTTCTGAGGTAGGTTTCCGTCGTGGTGTAGTAATTGATAAAGGTCCTAATGGTCCTCTTTCTAACACCGGTCGTGCTTACTTCGGTGGTTATATCACAGGTGATGTAGAAGCATCAGACTTCGGTGAATACAAGGCTTCTGGTAATGTGGCTGCCTCTTTGAATCATGATGTGGCTCAGCACCTCATCCGTCTGAACAAGATTCGTCAGGCAGTGCCTGCTCTCCGCAAGGGTCAGTGGACTACAGATGGTTGCACTGCCAATGGCGGTATCGCTTTCAAGCGTGCTTATAAGGACAGCTATGCACTCGTAGCCCTCAATGGTGGTGCTACTTTCACAGATTGCCCAGCTGGTACTTATACAGACTTGGTAACAGGCAAGACTTACACAGGTCCTACTATCACCGTTGATGCTCCTAATAATCAGGGTCAGGTTCGCGTACTCGTGAAAGACTGGACTGGTGGCAAGCTCATTGAGGATGGTGCTTTCATCTACGAAACTGCTGCTCAGCATAAGGGTGGTCAGACCTATGATGGTAATGAAGAGGCTGGTACAACTTGGATTGATGAGGCTCCTATTCAGCCTGCAAGCGTTTCATTCTCACAGGCAGGTGGATCATTCCGCACTGAGACTATTAACATGACAGTTACTCTCTCTGAAGACGCTAAGTCTGGTTGGTATCAGATACAAGGCCAGGATAAGGTGAACTTGACTCCTGGTGTGAGTGAGAACCTTACCATCGGCGAAGGTATGAACTTTGGCGACACCAAGACTATTGATTGGAGCGCAGAGGGCCAGGACGGTAAAGTGAAGAGCGGTAGCTTGATCTTCACCAAGGTAGATCCTAATGCAGCTATCACGGTAACAGTAAAGGCTACTAATGCTCCTCACATCCATGCTTGGACAATAGGTACTGACGGCAAAGACTTGACAGGCGCATGGCCTGGTAAGGTAATGGACGGTCCTGTGGAGATTGATGGTGCTAAATACTGGACTTACTCTTTCGATGACGTAGAGAATTTCAATGTCATCTTGAATAATGGTAGCGGTGCTCAGTCTGGTGATATCAAAGGTATCACAGGCGATATCTACTTGGAGTATGATGGTGGTACAAGTGCCAAGAAGATTGATGCTCCTGTCAATACAGCAGCCAAGGTTACTTTGAGTCCTAATGGTGGTGACTTCCAGAAGACTATCTCCGTAACAGCAACCCTCAGCAACAATGCCAAGAGCGGTTGGTATAAGATTGGTGATGGCGAGCAGGTGGCTCTTACTCCTGGTAAGGCTGCTACCTTCACTCTCGGTGCTGACATGATGGAAGGCGAGAGCAAGACTGTAACTTGGAGCGCAACTAATGCAGAAGGTGTGGAAAAGACAGGTACTGCTACCTTCAACAAGAAGAAAGAGGTTGTAATTCCTACTCCAACAGGTATCTTCGCTTACTTCCTCGCTCCTGCAGACTGGACTGATGTTCACGCTTATGTTTGGACTGATGGTGACAAATATGCTGGTGAATGGCCAGGTGTAGCTTGTACCAAGACTGGTGAGAAGAAGAATGGTTTGGATATTTGGATGTGGAAGTATGATGGTGATAAGACAGAACTTCCTGCTAAGATTATCTTTAACAATAATGGTAATGGTAACAACCAGACTGGTAATTTCGATTTCGTAAACGGTGCAGTCTATGACCGCAACGGTAAGACCAACGAGACTATCACAACAGGTATCAACCAGATAGGTAGCAAGAAGGCTCCTGCTAAGTTGAGGATTTACTCTATCAATGGTGTGAAGGTAGCCGAAGTGAACAAGGTTTCTGATGCAGAATACGTTCTGGCTCCAGGTATGTATATCTGCAATGGCAAGAAGTTTGTTATCAAGTAGTCAATGGTTAGCCGCCATTACTTTTAGAAACATTTAGTTTATCATATTTCATTTATTTTAGGTTTAAGTACTCCTAAATGACTTGAAAAGAGCAATTTTTCAGTCATTTAGGAGTCTTTTTTGTATATATAAGTAGAAAATATATTAAAGATTTTGGGTAAAACCTTTTTTTTTTGTAACTTTGCGCCCAAAAGTAAAAACAATATAAAAATATAAGATAATATGGCTAAGAAATTTGCCGAGCACAACGGTCTGAATCTTACTCAGACAAACAATGACGTACTAGCAGCGTGGGAGAAAAACGATATCTTCCACAAGTCTATCGACGAGCGTGAAGGCTGCCCTCAGTTTATCTTCTTCGAGGGACCTCCATCAGCTAATGGCCACCCGGGTATTCACCACGTGTTGGCACGTAGTATCAAGGATACATTCAACAGATACAAGACCATGAAGGGTTTCCAGGTTCACCGCAAGGCGGGATGGGATACCCACGGACTCCCTGTTGAACTCGGTGTCGAGAAGGAACTCGGCATCACCAAGAAGGATATCGACAACAAGGCTTCAGAGAAGTATATCTCTACTGAGGATTACAACCACAAGTGCCGCGAGAACGTGATGAAGTTCACCGCTGAGTGGCGCGAGTTGACCGAGAAGATGGGTTACTTCGTAGATCTCGATCATCCTTATATCACCTACGATAACAAGTATATTGAGACTCTCTGGTGGCTCCTCAAGCAGCTCTACAACAAGGGGTTGCTCTACAAGGGTTACACCATCCAGCCATACTCTCCAGGTGCAGGTACAGGCTTGAGCTCTCACGAGTTGAACCAGCCTGGCTGCTATCGCGATGTTAAGGACCTCACCACCACAGCCCAGTTCCTCATCAAGGATCCTAAGGCTGAGTGGACCAAGTGGGGCAAGCCATACTTCATCGCATGGACCACTACACCTTGGACTCTGCCATCAAACGTGGCTCTCTGTGTAGGTCCTAAGATTGACTATGTAGCCATCGAGACATACAACCTCTACAATGGCGAGCCTATGACACTCGTGATGGCTGAGGCTCTGGTAGGTTCATATCTGAAGGCAGACCAGGAGTGCAAGGAAGGTGATCTCCTGCCATTCGACAAGGAGAAGAAGCAGTGCCCATGGCGCATTATCGACCACATGAAGGGTACAGACCTCGAAGGCTTGCACTACGAGCAGCTCCTTCCTTGGGTAAAGCCATGCGAGAAGGTTGATCTCTTCGCACCAGCTTTCGTTACAGAATATGCAGCTGCTCATCCTGAGAAGGTGTTCGCTTCTGAGGATGGTCGCGATCAGTTCGTCGAGATGGAGAGTGAGGCTTTCCGTGTAATCCTCGGCGACTATGTTACTACCGATGACGGTACTGGTATCGTTCACATCGCTCCAACATTCGGTGCCGATGATGCCAAGGTGGCTAAGGATGCCAACATCCCAGCGCTCTACCTTATTAATAAGAAGGGTGAGACCCGCCCAATGGTTGACCTCCAGGGTAAGTTCTATCTCATCGAAGACCTCGATGCCAACTTCGTAAGCGCTTGTGTCAACAAGGAGGCATACGCTCATCACGCAGGCGACTACGTGAAGAATGCTTACGACCCACAGTTTAATGTGGATGGCGTCTGGGATAAGAAGGCTTCTGATAAGGCTGAAGACCTGAATATCGTACTCTGCTATGAATTGAAGCAGGAGGGCAAGGCTTTCAAGAGCGAGAAGCACGTGCACAACTATCCTCACTGCTGGCGTACCGACAAGCCTATCCTCTACTACCCATTGGATAGCTGGTTTATCAAGGATACCGCCCGCAAGGAGCGCATGGTAGAATTGAACAAGACCATCAACTGGCAGCCTGAGAGTACCGGTACAGGACGTTTCGGCAACTGGCTCGAGAACCTGAACGACTGGAACCTTTCACGTTCCCGCTTCTGGGGTACTCCATTGCCAATCTGGCGTGATGAGAACCGTGGCGAGAAGTGTATCGGCAGTCTTGAGGAACTCTATGCTGAAATCGAGAAGTCTGTGGCTGCCGGCATCATGCAGAGCAACCCATTGAAGGAGAATGGTTTCGTTCCTGGCGACTACAGTCAGGAGAACTATGATAAGATTGACCTCCACCGTCCATACGTTGACAAGATTGTATTGGTTAACGAGGAGGGCAAGCCAATGTATCGTGAGAGCGACCTGATTGACGTTTGGTTCGATTCAGGTTCAATGCCTTACGCCCAGCTCCACTACCCATTCGAGGGAGAAATGGCCCGTGGCACAGAGGCAGACCGCGATGCACTCATCCACAGCACCTACGAGGGATATGCTATTCCTCCTAAGTTCTATCCAGCCGACTTCATCAACGAGGGCGTGGATCAGACCCGTGGATGGTTCTTCACCCTGCACGCCATCGCTACCATGGTATTCGATAGCGTAGCCTTCAAGAACGTTATCTCTTCTGGTCTCGTCCTCGATGCCAAGGGTAACAAGATGAGTAAGCACGTGGGTAACGTAACCAACCCATTCGAGATGATCGATAAGTATGGTGCCGACCCTGTTCGTTTCTATATGATGACCAACAGCGAGCCTTGGGACAACCTCAAGTTCGACCCTAACGGTGTGGATGAGACCCGTCGCAAGTTCTTCGGTACCTTATATAATACCTACAGCTTCTTCGCCCTCTATGCTAATGTAGATGGTTTCGATGCTGAGGCTGCTCAGGTGCCATTTGAGAAGCGCCCAGAGATTGACCGCTGGATTCTCTCTTCACTCAATACCCTCATCAAGGGCGTTGACAGAGAGTTGGCTGGCTACGACCCAACCCGTGCAGGCCGTCTCATCGATGCCTTCGTCAACGATGACCTCTCTAACTGGTACGTTCGTCTGAACCGTAAACGTTTCTGGGGTAAGGAGATGAGTGAGGATAAGTTGAGTGCTTACCAGACTCTCTATACCTGTTTGATGACAGTGGCTAAACTCTTGGCTCCATTCGCTCCATTCTATGCAGACGAGTTGTATCACGACTTGGGCGGTGAGTTGGAGAGCGTACACCTTGACAAGTTCCCTGTAGCTGATGAGACAGCTATTGATGCCGACCTGGAGGAGCGTATGGCCATCGCCCAGAAGATTACTTCTATGGTATTGGCATTGCGCCGCAAGGTGAACATCAAGGTTCGTCAGCCACTCCAGCAGATTATGATTCCTGCCGTAGATGCAACCCAGAAGGCACACATCGAGGCAGTAGCCGGACTGTTGAAGAACGAGGTGAACGTAAAGGAGGTTAACTTCATTGAGGGTCAGGGCATTCTCGTAAAGAAGGTGAAGTGTAACTTTAGAGTGATGGGTAAGAAGTTCGGCAAGCTGATGAAGGGTGTTGCAGCCCAGATGTCAGCACTCGATCAGGACCAGATTGCAGCCTTCGAGAAGGCAGGCAACATCACATTGAATATTGACGGACAGGAAGCCGTGGTAGAGGTAGCCGACGTGGAGATTATCTCAGAGGATATTCCAGGATGGCTCGTTTCTAACGATGGCAATCTGACCGTGGCACTTGAGGTAGAATTGACCCCAGAATTGAAGAAGGAGGGTATGGCTCGTGAGTTGATTAACCGTATCCAGAATCTCCGTAAGGAAACTGGCTTGGAGATTACCGACCGTATCAAGGTGACTGTTGCTTCTAATGAGGATACTAACGCAGCCATCGAGGCATTCGGCGACTACATCAAGGGTCAGGTATTGGCAGACAGTATCGAAATCGGCGACAACGCAGGTGTTGAAACCGAGTTTGATGACTTTAAGTTGAACATTCTCGTAGAAAAGAATTAAATAGTTAGAAGTTAGAAGTTAGGAGTTAGGAGCATTTCCAAACTACTTGCTTCTAACTTTCTAGCCCTTATTTCCTAAAAACATTAACAAATAACATAATAGATAACATCTATGGCTAACGAAAAACTACGTTATAGCGATCAGGAGCTCGAGGAGTTCCGCGCTATCATTGATGAGAAATTGAAGGTGGCAAAGCAGACTTATCATGATTGTATGGCTCAGCTGAACCACTCAGACAGTAATGATGTGGTAGATACATCACCAACCTACAAGGCTCTTGAGGAGGGTAGTGAAGCACAAAGCAAGGAAGAAATCATCCAGATGGCTCAGCGTCAGCAGAAGTTCATCAAGGGATTGGAAGCAGCTTTGGTTCGTATCCAGAACAAGACCTATGGTATTGACCGCGAAACAGGCGAGTTGATTCCTAAGGAGCGTTTGCGTGCTGTACCTCATGCCACTTTGAGTGTAGCTTCTAAGGAGGCTAGAAAAAAGTAATAAATGGAGAAAACAAGTAAAATTAAATACGGATGGCTCGTCACGGCAATGGTGGTTGTGCTTCTTGTTATCGATCAGATTATCAAGGTGTACATCAAGACCCATTTTTGCCTTGGCGAGTCTGTTCGTGTTACTGATTGGTTTTATATCGAATTTGTTGAGAACAACGGAATGGCTTGGGGTATGTCGTTTATCGGCAAGTTCTGGCTAAGTCTGTTGCGCCTGGTGGCCATCTGTGCGTTGAGCATTTATCTGCATCGCATCATTAAGCGTGGTACCTATCGCTTGTTATACATCATTTTGGTGGCGCTGGTTCTGACGGGTGCAATCGGCAATATGATTGATTCCATCTTCTACGGACTTATCTTCACCGGTGCTTCACCTTATTATGTATCTTATCTTGTGCCTTTCGGCGAGGGGTATGCACCCGTGCTCATGGGCAAGGTGGTTGATATGTTCCGCTTTCCGTTCTTCACCTATACATGGCCTGAATGGTTCCCTTTCTGGGGTGGACAGCATGGTACATTCTTCGATCCTGTATTCAATTTTGCAGATTCCTGTGTATCAGTCGGCATCATTTCCCTCTTGCTTTTCTGTAGAAAAGAACTGGAAACTCTCGGAGGTGGTGATAAGGAGAAGGAGGTTAAAGATTCTTCTTTTGTTGAAACTGCTGAAGAAAAGATAAAGTCTCAATCTCAAGAAAATAAGGAGGACAAGTAATCATGAAGAAAGCTTTTCTTTATCTCTGTTGGATAGTAACCTTTTGTGCAGCCTTCGCTTCTTGCAAGCCTTCGCTGCCAAGAGATGTGCTCTCTAAAGGAAAGATGACGGATATTCTCTTTGATTATCACATCGCTCTTGCTATGGCGCAGAGCGAAGACGGTGGTAGTGAGAAGAATAGTCTGGCTTATCGCGAGGCTGTACTGAAGAAACATGATGTCACCTCGGCAGACTTCGACAGTTCGATGGTTTATTATATGCGCCATACAGAATTGCTGCATGATGTGTATAAGGATTTGGCTGAAAGATTGGATAAAGAGGTGGTTGCATTGGGTGGAAACAGTGCAGGAAATAGTGATTTTGACAATCTTACTGCTGTTGGCGATACTGCCAATATCTGGAAGGATGCTACTTCGATGGTATTCTCGCCTGATGAGGGCTTCAACAGTCGCAGTTTTAAAATTGAAGCTGATACAGCTTTCCATAAGGGTGACCGGTTCCGTCTTGATTTCGAATCGCAGTTTATCTTCCAGGATGGTATGCGTGATGGTATCGCTTTGCTGGCTGTTCAGTTCAAGAACGATAGTGTGGCACAGACTGTAATTCATATTCAGAGTGCTCAGCACTATAGTGTAGAACTCGCTGATAATGATAGCCTTGGAGTCAAATGTATAAAGGGGTACTTTATGTTGAGTGAGGGTGGCTTCAGTTCTGATGCCGGTTCTTTGACGACTCTTAAACTGATGTTTGTCAATAAGATTCGTCTCATCCGTATGCATCCTAAAAAGGTAGCACCGGTTTCTTCTTCTGCAGCATCTTCTGATTCGGCAAAAGTAGATACTGCTCGTAAGACCCGTATACCAGGTCCGAGTGTTCCAGCGCGTCCGGATGGAGCTTTGGCGCCTCCGACCAGTGCACCGGTTCCTATGCCTGATAAACCTATTCAGATGACGAGTAATTAGTCTGGATGTTTAAGATATGGCTGAAATGAGAAGATGCGGAGCCCATCAGGTGATATTGCCGGATGGCTCGATATTGCACCAGGCTGTGGTAGAAATACAAGAGGGCAGGGTGGTGAACTACTTTGAGTTTCGCGAGGAGTTGCCGATGACCGAATGGTTAGGCGGCGAAATCCGGGTGGAACGCGATGAGGAAGGCATCCTCCGTGCCCTGTGGAACGGAAAAGTAATCAATAAAAATTAAACATAAACATTAATAATATGTTAAGCGTAGATCAATTAGAAGACAAGTTGATAGACTTGGCATTTGCTGAGGATATCGGTGATGGCGACCACACAACTTTGTGTTGTATCCCAGAAGACGCCATGGGTAAGAGCCACTTGCTTATCAAGGAAGATGGCGTGTTGGCAGGTGTTGAAATGGCAAAGAAGGTATTTGCCCGTTTCGATCCTACCATGAAGGTAGAAGTGTTGCTTCAGGATGGAACCCATGTTAAGAAGGGTGACATTGCAATGGTTGTAGAGGGTAAGACCCGTTCTTTGCTCCAGACAGAGCGTTTGATGCTCAATATCATGCAGCGTATGAGTGGCATTGCTACCATGACTGCTAAGTATGTAAAGCGTCTTGAGGGTACAAAGACTCATATCCTTGATACCCGTAAGACAACTCCAGGTCTTCGCATGTTGGAGAAGCAGGCTGTGAAGATTGGTGGTGGTATGAACCATCGCATTGGTCTTTTTGATATGATTCTCTTGAAAGATAACCATATCGATTTCGCCGGTGGCATAGACAATGCTATCGACCGTTGCCATGCTTATCTGAAGGAGAAGGGCCTCGACCTGAAGATTGAAATCGAGGTTCGCAGTTTCGATGAACTTGACCAGGTATTGAAGCATGGTGGTGTAAATCGTATCATGCTCGATAACTTCTCTGTGCCTGATACTAAGAAGGCAGTAGACATCATCGCAGGTAAGTATGAGACTGAGTCTTCTGGCGGTATCACTTACGATACCATCCGCGATTATGCAGAGCAGGGAGTTGATTTCATCTCAGTTGGTGCCTTGACACATAGTGTGAAGGGCTTGGATATGAGTTTCAAGGCTTGCGAATAAGAGTGAATTAAGTGAAGAGGGAAGAGTGAAGAATTCAAATGCTTTTCTCTTTGTTCTTCTGAAATAATTTTGTGGAGTTAGGAGACTTTTCTAACTCCACATTCTATTTAAGTGTATATTAATAAAGGTATATTTATGAATAAGATTTTTGCTTCTGCCTTGATGGCTGTGGCTATGTTGGGCAGTGTCTCAGAAGCTGAGGCATGTACCAACTTTATAGTAGGAAAAAAAGCATCGGTTGATGGATCTGTGATGTGTTCATATAGTGCCGATGACTATGGTATGTTCCAAAATCTCTGTCATTTTCCTGCCGGTAAGCATGCTAAGGGCGAGATGCGTAAGATTTATGATTGGGATACCAATAAATATCATGGTGAGATTCCGGAGGCTGCCGAGACTTATAATGTGATTGGCAATATCAATGAATGGCAGGTCACCATCGGTGAAACTACTTATGGTGGACGTGAGGAGATGGCTGATTCTACAGGTATCATGGACTATGGTTCACTCATCTATGTTGCCCTGCAGCGTAGTAAGACTGCCCGTGAGGCTATCAAAGTGATGACAACCATCGCCAATACTTACGGCTATAATTCAGAAGGCGAGACCTTTACCATCTGTGATCCGAACGAAGCTTGGATTATGGAGATGATGGGCAAGGGACCAGGCTCTAAGGGCGTGGTTTGGGTAGCTCTCCGTATTCCTGATAATGCGGTTTGTGCACATGCTAACCAGAGTCGCATCGGCAAGTTCAATATGAAGGACAAGAAGAACGTGATGTATGCCAAGGATGTCGTTTCTTTTGCTCGCAGTAAGGGATGGTATCAGGGCAAGGATGCTGATTTCTCATGGAAAATGGCATATGCTAAGCCTGATTTCTCAGGACGTCGTTTCTGCGATGCTCGTGCTTGGGCTCTCTTGAATCATTTCTATGATATGAGTCCTTATCTTGATTGGGCTTTGGGTAAGGATCCTAATGCGAAGGATATGCCTCTCTGGGTGGTTCCAAACAAGAAGGTGAGTGTTGCTGATGTTGAGGCTTGCATGCGTGACCATTATGAGGGTACACCTCTTTCTGTTGCTGATGGCACTGATATCGGAGGTGGTATCTGGCAGATGCCTTACAGGCCAACTCCATTGATGTTTAAGGTGGATGGAAAGCAGTGCTTCAACGAACGTCCGGTCAGCACCCAGCAGACTGGTTTTGTTTTTGTTAGCCAGATGCGTTCATGGATGCCTAGAGAGATTGGCGGTGTTCTTTGGTTTGGTAATGATGATGCCAATATGGTGGCGTTCACACCAATCTACTGTTCTTCTACAGTTCGTCCTGAGTGTTATAACACACCGGGAGCAGATGCTGTAAACTTCAGTTTCAAGAATGCTTACTGGGTGTGCAATATGACAAGCAATATGGTTTATCCTCGTTACAGCCAGATGTTCCCAACTTTGAAGGAGGTTCGTGATAGTCTGGATAACAGCTATTTTGCTGCACAGCCAGGTGTTGAGGCTAAGGCTCAGGAACTGTATGCACAGAATCCACAGGCTGCAGTCAAGTATCTCAATGATTATGGTATTGAGAAGGCACAGCAGATGTTGGCGCGTTGGCAACAGCTCTTCCAGTTTATGGTAGTGAAGTATAATGACATGATTATCAAGCCAACCAAAAAAGATGGCAGTTTCGAGAAGACTCCTTATGGATTAGGTGCAACCCCAGTTCGTCCTGGGTATCCTGAGAAATATGCCAAGGAACTTATTAAGCAAACAGGAGACAAGTTCCTGG
>JAJWAL010000124.1:0-8443 GCA_021618535.1 Segatella copri
GACCCGCGACCCCAACCTTGGCAAGGTTGTGCTCTACCAACTGAGCTATTTCCGCAGTTTTTCCTATTACTTAGGAGCGTTCCTCTGAATGCGAGTGCAAAGGTACTACTTTTTTCTGAATTACCAAACTTTTCTTCGATTTTTTTGAAAAAAAATGTGCATTTTGCCCTTTTTAGTGAGCAAAACACACATTTTAAGCCTTATTTTGCCGATTTTTAAACTCATCCGGCAGAAAAAATCGGGAAAATAGAAATTATACTAATCCATCCTACTGCGATAATCTTCGTAGCTGAAATCTCTTAGAGTTTCCAATTTTCCATCTAAATGTACGATTCCTATTGATGGATGAGTAATTCCATTAAAGGTATTTGTCTTTACCGTAGTGTAATGCAGCATATCTTCGAAAATAACATTCTCGCCTATTTGCAATTCATGGTCAAATTTCCAGAAGCCCATAAAATCTCCACTCAGACAACTGTTGCCACCTATTCTATATATATGTGCGCCCTCAGGAGCCTTCGTCGGATCATCAACCTCCAGGGTTTCTGCATTTCTGACAGCTGGCATATACGGCATCTCCAGACAGTCGGGCATATGACAGGTAAAACTGGCATTTATGATAGCTGTCCTGATACCTTTATCTTCAACCACATCTACTACTTGAGTTACAAGCGGCCCGGTCTGCCACCCAAAGGCACTACCAGGTTCCATGATAATTTTAAGATGAGGATAACGCTGATGAAATCCCTTTATTATATTAATAAGGTGTTCCACATCATAATCCTTCCTGGTCATCAGATGACCTCCACCGAAATTGATCCATTTCAGCTGCGGAAACCAAGGAGAGAATTTCTCTTCGATATGAGCTAACGTACGTTCAAAGACATCCGCCCCACTCTCACAGTGACAATGACAATGGAATCCTTCTATATCTGAAGGCAAAGTTTGAGGCAATTTATCTGCCGATACACCGAATCGGGTTCCAGGTGCACACGGATTATACAGCAATGTTCCGACTTCAGAATATTCCGGATTTACTCTCAATCCCAGTCTGATGTCAGAATTTGCCCTACGAGCCCGTTCATGATATCGCTCATATTGCGTAAGCGAGTTGAAAGTAAGATGACTTGAGCATTGAGCTATCTCATCAATCTCATAATCGGTATAAGCCGGCGAAAAAGTATGCGCCTTACTGCCAAATTCATGATACGCCAGTTTTGCCTCGCTAAGAGAGCTGGCCGTGGTCGAAGAAATATACTCTCTGAAAATCGGAAATGTCTTCCAAAGAGCATAAGCCTTAAAAGCTAGAATAATTTCCATATCGGCACGCTCAGCCACACTCCTGATGAGCGACAGATTGTGTCGCAAACGTTCTTCCTCTAAAACGTAAATTGGTCGATGAATCTCATTAAAATTCGCTAAATTTACTTGCATAACTTGATAAATATTAATTTTATGGTGCAAAGATAGCTTTTTATCCCGAATATAATTGCTAGTTTGCGTTTTTTTTAATACTTTTGCATCATAAAAATCATTTTGACGATGAAATTAGCGATAATGACCAAGTCCACATTCTTTGTGGAAGAAGATAAAATACTATCCTCGCTGTTCGACGAGGGCATGGACAACCTGCATCTTTTCAAGCCAGGTTCGTCACCAATGTATGCTGAGCGACTGCTCACGTTACTGCCTGAAGACTATCTTCGCAAGATTACTGTTCATGATCATTATTACCTCAAACAGGAGTATGATTTAGCAGGAATCCATATAGACGATCCGCTAGCACCGGTACCGGATGGATACAAAGGCAAGTTCAGTCGCACCTGCACAGATCTCTCGATGCTGAAAGAGATGAAGAAGAAATCAAACTATGTGTTTCTGAAAAACATCTTCGACTGTATTGAGTTTAAAGATGAAAAGTCTTCCTTCAATCTGCAGCAGCTTGAGAATGCAGCCAAGGCAGGACTCATAGACAAGAAGGTATACGCCTTGGGAGGCATGAGTCTGGAAAATCTCAAGATTGCCAAGGAACTCGGATTTGGAGGAGTAGTAATCTGTGGAGATCTCTGGAACCGTTTCGACATTCACAACGAGCGCGATTTCAAAGAGCTGATTCTTCACTTCGAGAAATTGAGAAAGGCTATCAGCTAACCCGGTGTTTCCCGAAAAAAGATTCATCCCCCTACATGAAAATAGATAAAAATAACTATTAATACACATAAACACTAATAGAAATGAGTGACAAGAACTCTTTTTTGGTATTCTCTGGTACTAACTCGAGATACCTTGCAGAAAAAATCTGCGCTAGTTTAGGTTGCCCACTGGGTAATTTGGTTGTAACCAAGTTCTCTGATGGTGAATTTGGCGTATCTTTCGAGGAGTCTATCCGCGGACGCGATGTTTTCCTCGTACAGAGCACATTCCCTAATTCAGACAACTTGATGGAGTTGCTCCTGATGATTGACGCAGCAAAGCGTGCTTCTGCCCGCAATATTATTGCTGTTGTTCCTTACTTCGGATGGGCCCGTCAGGATCGCAAGGACAAACCACGTGTCAGCATCGGCGCTAAACTGGTAGCCGACTTGCTCAGCGTTGCCGGTATCGACCGTCTCATCACCATGGACCTCCATGCCGACCAGATTCAGGGCTTCTTTGATGTTCCTGTAGATCACCTCTATGCATCTGGCGTTATTTTGCCATACCTGCAGAGCTTACGCCTCAAGGATATGGTCATTGCTTCTCCAGACGTTGGTGGTTCTAAGCGTGCCAACACTTATGCTAAGTACTTCGGCTGCCCTCTCGTGCTCTGCAACAAGACCCGTGCTCGCGCCAATGTAGTAGCAAGCATGCAGATTATCGGTGATGTAAAAGACAAGAATGTTGTCATCATTGATGATATGGTCGATACAGCCGGTACTATCACGAAGGCTGCCGACATCATGAAGCAGGCTGGTGCAAAGACTGTCCGTGCATGTGCATCTCACTGCGTGATGAGTGGTCCTGCATCTGAGCGTGTTCAGGATTCAGCTCTTGAGGAGATAGTATTCACTGATTCCATCCCTTACACCAAGCGTTGCGCAAAGGTTAAGCAGATTTCTATTGCAGATATGTTTGCAGAAACCATTCGCCGTGTTGAGGATAACGAGAGTATCTCTTCCCAGTATCTGGTATAAAGAAATATCATCATACAAGTTTACAAGGAGTCTTTCTTTTTAAAAAGGAAGACTCCTTTTTTATGATTCCATTCTTCCCCAGTTTCTAATCTACATTCACTTTTCACAATTCACTTTTCACAACTACAATAACACTGTTCATTGTTCGATTTCAAACAAAAAAATCCTGTATCCCCAAAAGAGATACAGGATTCATATATTTATAATGTGACAATGTCGCTATTATATTAGTTCAACCACTTCACGTAGCAGAAGTCCTGACGGTGTGGCAACTTATCATTCTTAGGATACATACGTACGCCTGTCTTGAATGAACCAGCATTGATTGGCTCAACCTCAGCCTCGAATGTAAAGTTGTTACCCTCGTGACCAACCATCTTGAATGGATAAACAGCATAAATCTGCTTGCCATCCTCTGGTTGCTCCTTCAATACAACAAGTTCCAAACCTACTGCATCGTTCAAGCCCTGCTCATCGATAACATACTGAACCTTGATCTTCTGACCTGTCTCAGCAGCCATCAGCATGCAGTCGTCCTTAGATACAACGTGGATACCATCCCAACGCTCTGCAACGCTCTCCTTCCAGAGTGCAATCTCCTTAGCAAGTGCATTGTCGTTAGCGCTCAACTTCTTGAAGCGGGCAGCCTCCTTATTGTAGAACTTATCATAGTAGTCATCCAACTGGCGCTTCATTGTATAGTGAGGAGCGATAGTAGCAATAGAGTTCTTTACTACCTGGATCCACTCCTTGCTGAAGCCTTCCTTATTCTTGTTGTAATACATAGGGATGATGTCGTTCTCCAAGAGGTTGTAGATAGTAGCAGCATCAAGCTGATCCTGGTAACCCTGGTTCTGGTATGTACGCTTCTCAGGAAGAGCCCAACCAGCACCCTCGCGGTAACCTTCTACCCACCAACCATCAAGTACAGAGAGATTGACAACACCATTCATCTCAGCCTTCTCGCCAGATGTACCAGAAGCCTCCAATGGACGTGTAGGAGTATTCATCCAGATATCAACACCTGAAACCAGACGGCGAGCCAAAGTCATATCGTAGTCCTCGAGGAAGATAATCTTGCCGAGGAACTCAGGACGCTGACTGATTTCGAAAATCTTCTTGATCAAGCCCTGACCTGCACCATCAGCTGGGTGAGCCTTACCTGAGAAGAAGAACAATACTGGATGCTCAGGATCATTAACGATCTTAGACAAGCGTTCCAAGTCGGTGAAGAGCAGGTGAGCACGCTTGTATGTAGCGAAACGACGGCAGAAACCAATCATCAAAGCGTTAGGGTTGATACGCTCGAGCAAAGATACTACACGAGCAGGATCACCCTGGTTCTTCAACCATGTCTGGGTGAACTTCTCACGGATATAAGCTACGAGCTTCTTCTTCAATGTCATACGGGTATTCCAAATTTCAGCATCTGAAACATTGTAGATGGCATGCCAGATTTCCTCGTTGCTCTGGTCGTTCATGAAGTTCTTGTCGAAATATTTATCATAAAGCTTACGCCACTCTGTTGCAGTCCAAGTTGGGAAGTGAACACCATTGGTTACATAACCTACGTGGTTTTCCTCTGGGAAGTAGCCCTTCCAGATGTTAGAGAACATTTGCTGGCTTACCCAACCGTGAAGCTTACTTACACCGTTAACCTCCTGGCAAGTGTTGCATGCGAATGTAGAGAGACAGAAACGCTCGTTGTGATCGTCTGGATTTTCACGACCCATACCGATGAACTCATCCCAAGAGATGCCAAGGCACTGTGGATAGCCACCCATGTACTTGCCGAAGAGAGCCTCGTCGAAGTAGTCATGACCAGCTGGCACAGGAGTGTGAACAGTATAGAGAGAAGAAGCGCGAACCAACTCGAGAGCCTGGTTGAAGTTCAAGCCATCCTCCTCGATATAGTCGCAGAGACGCTGCAAGTTGCAGAGAGCTGCATGACCCTCGTTGCAGTGATAAATCTCCTTCTTGATACCCATCTTCTTCAATGCGAGCATACCACCGATACCGAGCAGAATCTCCTGCTTCAAGCGGTTCTCCCAGTCACCACCGTAGAGAGAGTGAGTGATAGGACGGTCGAACTCTGAGTTCATATCATTATCTGTATCCAGGAGATACAACTTGATACGACCTACATTCATCTGCCATACGTATGCATGTACCTGATAGTTTGTGTAAGGCACATCAACTACCAATGGGTTACCATTCTCATCATATACTCGCTCGATAGGGAGAGAGTTGAAGTTCTGAGCATCATAGTTAGCAATCTGCTGACCATCCATGCTCAAAGACTGCTTGAAATAACCATATCTGTAGAGGAAACCAACAGCACACATATCCACGTTGCTGTCAGAAGCCTCCTTCAAGTAGTCACCAGCAAGCATACCAAGACCACCAGAGTAAATCTTAACCACCTGGTTAATACCATACTCCATGCAGAAGTAAGCTACAGATGGGCGCTTAGCATTAGGCTTCACATCCATGTACTCGCGGAACATCTTATAGACGTTCTTAACCTTAGCCATTGTCTCCTTGTCCTTAACAATAGCCTCCTTGCGGTCGTAGCTCAAACGCTCCAAGAGCAATACAGGGTTAGCATTGCACTTCTCGTACAAATCAGCATCGAGGCTCTTGAACAAGTCACGACCTTCATAATTCCATGCCCACCACATATTGTGAGCGATCTCATCCAAGCACTTCAACTCCTTAGGAAGGCTTGATTTAATGGTTGTCTCCTTCCATTGAGGAGCATTAGCATAGTCTGCCTTAATTTTCATTGTGTTTTATTTTTAAGATGTATATTTTCTATCTTGCAAACATAGCGATTCTTGCAGAATCCAAATATTTGTTTTATGGCTTACGCCATCAAGAAAGAGAGATTATTATTTCTTCATACGAATTTCAGCCTTGCGCAGGGCAAAGTCATAAGCATCATAGTAATACTCGATAAAGTGTTTCCACAATGCTTTTTCTGAAAGAATCTCAGCATTTTTACGACACTTGTTCACCTGTGTCTTGGTGAATCCCGAGTACTTAGCTACGGTATCCTTGATAGCATCAGCTACCTCAGAATAATTATAGTCGGTACGCTTGATAACCTTCACACCATCCTCTATCTCACTGTAACTTCCCTTCTCTGAGTTAGCCCAAAGACCGAAACCAGCCAAATCGGTGGTGATACAAGGCACCTTGAACGCAACAGCCTCCAATGGAGTATATCCCCATGGCTCATAATAAGAAGGATAGATACAGAGGTCATTACCCAACACTACATCATAGTAGCTCTTGTTGATAATGCCATCATCGCCTGTCAAGTAGCAAGGTAAGAATATCAGTTTCACCTTGTCTTCCTTATTATTATGCATGTTGAAGTACTTCAGCATACCCAATACATTATCATGACTCATATTATGCAACCAATGGGTAATCTCCGGAACCTCCAATGGCGTGTCAAACTTCTTACCGCTATTCAGACGATCCAACAGATCCTGACGTGGATCTCCTACCCAACCAGGTACGTCAATGAATGCCAATACATTCTTCTTCAAATTGTTGTCACGAAGCAGTCGGTTCATAGCCTCAATATAGACATCGATACCCTTGTTACGGAACTCGTAGCGTCCGCTGGTAGAAACGATGAGCGTATCATCATCCAAATCTGTACCCATCAAAGCATTGGCTACATCGAGCAAACGCTTTCTTGCCTCCTTACGTTTCTTTGTAAAGATACTTGCTTTAGGTACAAAACTATTGTCAAATCCGTTAGGCAAAACGAAATCTACCGGTTTATCGAGCAATTCCTTGCACTCGTTGGCAGTAATATCACTCACTGTTGTGAAACAATCAACATACTTAGCAGTCTGCTTTTCTATAGAATGCTTGCTTTGCATATTGAGTTCCTGCGCCATCTGATCACCATTATAGGCAAAAAGATAATCGTAAAAAGGCTTATTATTACCGGCAATACTACGACCGATACTTGTAGCATGCGTGGTGAACACAGTAGCCACCTCAGGAAGATGCTTGTTCACATAGAGCACACCAAGTCCTGTCATCCATTCATTTCCATGATAGATAACTTTCTTGCCTTTTCCAACGACATGTTTGTAGAAACTCTCTACTACCAGAGCGGCAGCATAAGAGAACATCGATGCTTCGTCATAGTCACCATAAGCATGAAGACTATCAACCTGATAGTCCTGCCATAGTTGTCCATAGATCTGGTCTTTAACAGCATAGTAAGGATTGAAATCTACTAAAACAGCTACTGGCTCTCCCGGTATATTCCATCTACCTACTTTAACCTTTAAGCCCTCTTTCAGAGCTTCTGTTTTCCACGCCGCATAAAGCGTATCATCTTGAGAGAAATAAGGATTCACCTTGTCTCCCCAGCAATCAGGACCAATGAAGATTAGTTGATCCTTTAACCTTTCCGTAAGAGTCTTAGCTCGTGTTGAAAGAACGGTGTAGATACCACCAACTTTATTACACACTTCCCAACTAGACTCAAATATGTAATCTGGAAATAATCTTTTCTTTTCCATATATAATTATCAATAAACACCGCAAAGATAGATAAATATTTGCAAAAAAACGAATTAATCTTATTAAAATCCTAAAAAAAATGCAGTTTTCTTGATTTAAATGAATAACTTTGTCGCAGTTAATTGAAAAAAGAGATGAAAAGAAAGATTTTAGCAACATTATTATGCCTAATTAGTATATCTAGTATGGCACAAACAGACAGCACCCTATTCAAGGGGAAGATTACAAACAAAGAGTATGATGTCTATATGAATATAGACTTCTACCATAAGAACCTCAAGGTTCCAGGACAGGAACTGTTCGGTGAAATGCCCGGATATTTCGGTGACAGACGTGATAGTCGCAAATGGCTGATTACAGATGCTGACATAGAAGGAAAGACCGCTCATCTATCCATTATCAATGATTACGGGAGCGAAGATCTTACTGCCGACCTCATAGCCTTGCCCGATGGTAGTTACGAGTTGCAGCAGAAAGAAGGAAGTAACCTGAAAATTGCCCGAAACCGGAAATGGGTGAAGATTCCTAAAAAACTGAAATTCACCAAGCAGTAGACAAAGCACTCAGAATATCGCAGAAATGCCCCTCGTTATTATGGTAAATAGCGAGGGGTTATTATATTATATAGTAAGGGTAATTATACTAAATAGCCAGTGTAATTAAACAGAAAAGCCCCGACTACTTTCGTAATCGAGGCTTCTGAAATTGAAAGGAGG